>NZ_WOEJ01000009.1:0-238894 GCF_019400845.1 Pseudomonas sp. MAG002Y
CTGAGACTGAGACTGAGACTGAGACTGAGACTGAGACTGAGACTGAGACTGAGACTGAGACTGAGACTGAGACTGAGGCTGAGGCAGTGTCGGCTGATGATGTCGATCCGGTAGTCGAGTCCTCTGCGATCAGTACGGCCGAGCCCGTTGCACAGGCTCCTGCTATTCCAGTTGACGATGAGCTTGACAGCGAGATGGTGGCCATCTTCCTGGAAGAGGCGGTCGACCTGCTTGATAGCGCTGGGCAGGCACTTGAGCGTTGGTTCAAGGAGCCGACCAACCATAACAATCTCTGGATTCTGCAGCGCGACCTACATACTCTCAAGGGCGGGGCGCGGATGGCTGATATCGAGCCCATCAGCCTTTTGGCCCATGAACTTGAGACGTTATACGAGGGGCTTGTTGACGGTCGTTACCAACCAAGTGACGACTTAAAACCGCTGCTCCAGCGTTGTCATGACCGCTTGGCTCAGCAGCTTGACCAGTTGCAGAATCATCAAGCGCTTAGTCAGCCTGATGACCTGGTCAATGCGATTCAGGCCTATCGGCAGGGTATACAGCGGACGCAGCAGGTCGAGCAGGATGAAGACGCTGCGTATTCCGAGGACACGTCAACGTCAGAGGTACAACCTTTCGAGCCTCTGGACGAGGCTGACGAGGAACTGATCGATATTTTCCTTGAGGAAGGTTTCGATATTCTTCAAAGCGCGGCAGGTTCTCTGCAACGTTGGCAGATGGATACGCATAACAGCTTTGAACTGGAAGCCTTGCAGCGTGACCTGCATACGCTCAAGGGCGGTGCCCGTATGGCTGACATCACACCCGTCAGCGATTTGGCCCATGAGCTTGAATTCCTATACGAAGGATTGAGTGCAGGACGCCTCCGTTCGAGTGAGCACTTGTTTGGCCTTCTACATCAAAGCCACGATCTGTTGCTTGAGATGCTGGAAAGTGTCCGTAATCGCCAACCTGTACCGTCTGGCCAGCGTCTGGTGGAGGCCATTCATGCTTTCCGTACCAGCACGGATCAGCAGTTGGAGCAGCCTGTCAGCATTACATTGCCGCCTGCTCAAGTAGAAGACTCCGATGAAGACGAAATTCTGGAGATCTTTATCGAGGAGGCTGAGGACTTGCTCACCAATATGGAGTTGGCGCTCCATCGTTGGGAGGAAGTCGAAGGCTCGAATGAGGCCGTTGATGATCTGCTGCGCTGCCTGCATACCTTGAAAGGTGGTGCTCGTCTCGCAGGCCAGTTCGCACTGGGTGACCAGGCCCACTTGCTTGAACAGGAGCTGGGGGACGCCAGCCCATTGAACGGGCCCGTTGCCTCGGACCGTATTGTTGAGTTGAAAGGCAAGGCCCGTGACGGCTTGGCTGATCTAGGGGCACGAATTGCGGACCTGCGTGAACATTTCACCGCAGCGCCCATGCCTGCATTGGCTGTAGCGATTGAACCTGAACCAGTGAGCGAGCCCGAGCAACCTCTGGAGGTGCTTGCCCCTGTCATGGCCGCCGCACCGCAAGAGTCCAATGATCAGGTTCAGGTGCTGCCTTTCGTACAACGGGCGCAGAAAGCGGCGCGCAAAGACAGTAACCGTCGAGCTCCTCAGGAATTGGTACGCGTTCCGGCTGATCTGCTTGAAAACCTGGTTAATCTGGCCGGTGAGACTTCCATTTTCCGAGGTCGTGTCGAGCAGCAGGTTAGTGATATCGGTGCCACGCTCAGTGAGATGGAGGCGACCATTGAGCGGGTCCGCGATCAGTTACGTCGCTTGGATACCGAAACGCAGGCCCAGATCCTCAGCCGTCACCAGGATGAGCATGAGCGTGCGGGCTATGAAGAGTTCGATCCATTGGAAATGGACCGATACTCGCAACTGCAACAGCTGTCCCGCTCCTTGTTCGAGTCGGCGTCTGACTTGCTCGATCTGAAAAACACACTGGCATCCCGTAACCGTGATGCGGAGACCCTGCTATTACAGCAGGCTCGCGTCAACACGGAACTTCAGGAGGGCCTGATGCGTACGCGCATGGTGCCTTTCGACCGTATGGTTCCACGTCTGCGCCGCGTTGTTCGGCAGGTGGCGGGTGAGCTGGGAAAGCAGGTTGAGTTTGAGGTAAACAACCCCGAAGGCGAAATGGATCGCAATGTGCTGGAGCGTATTGTCGCTCCGCTCGAGCACATGCTGCGTAACGCGGTAGACCATGGTATCGAAAACAGTGAAGCACGTAAGGAAACAGGCAAGCCCGAAACGGGCAATATCCACCTCTCCTTGAGTCGTGAGGGCGGTGATATTCTGCTGACGCTTTCTGACGATGGCCGTGGTATCGATTTGTCTGCGGTACGTCGCAAAGCCATAGAGCGCGGCCTGATGGATGAGGGCAGTGAGCTTTCCGAGCAGGAAGTCATGCAGTTCATCCTGGAGTCGGGCTTCTCCACCGCTGCACAGGTGACTCAGATTTCCGGACGCGGCGTTGGTATGGACGTGGTCCACTCCGAGGTTAAACAATTGGGTGGAACCATGGGTATTCACTCGGTTGCAGGAGAGGGAACGACCTTTTCGATCCGTTTGCCCTTTACGGTGTCGGTCAACCGGGCACTGATGGTGCACTCTGGCGAGGACCTGTATGCAGTTCCGCTGAACACAATCGAAGGTATCGTTCGTGTGTCGGCGACGGAGCTGGAAGCTTACTATCAGGCCGGTGCTCGTTCCTTCGAGTATGCAGGCCAGACGTATGAGCTGAAATACTTGGGTGAGCTGCTGGAAAATGGGCAACGGCCTAAACTGATCAACCAGCCGCTTCCCTTGCCGGTTATTTTGGTGCGCTCGAATGACCATGCCGTGGCTATACAGATTGACAGCCTGGCCGGTTCGCGAGAGATCGTAGTAAAGAGCCTGGGCCCACAGTTTACCGGCGTGCATGGTATCTCTGGCGCTACGATTCTAGGGGATGGTCGAGTAGTCGTGATTCTTGACCTGCTGGCCTTGATTCGCAGCCGCTATGCTCGTGCCGTTGGCGCGCCGGCCGACCTGTCTATTGCGATCGACTATGCCGTGGAGACCGAAGTTGAGCGGCCGACACTGGTTATGGTGGTTGACGACTCGGTTACGGTTCGCAAGGTGACTAGCCGTCTGCTTGAACGGAGCGGGATGGACGTGATTACCGCTAAGGATGGCGTGGATGCGATTGCTCTACTTCAGGAGCGCAAGCCCGATATCCTGTTGCTTGATATCGAGATGCCGCGGATGGATGGCTTCGAGGTGGCTTCACTCGTGCGTCACGATGAGCATCTCAAGGACCTGCCTATCATCATGATTACGTCACGCACAGGCGAGAAGCACCGTGATCGTGCTTTCACTATTGGCGTAAATCATTACCTAGGCAAGCCGTACCAGGAAAATGAGCTTCTCAATCACATCCAACAGTTGGTCAAGGTAAATGACTGAGAAAGCAATAGTTCGAGTTGCCATTCTGGCTGATACCTCGTTGCAACGGTATGTGTTGCAACAGGTATTGGCTGGCAACGGCTATCAGGTGGTATTCAACAGCGATCCGACGCGCCTTGATGTGGAAGCCTTGCGAGCCTGTGAGACGGATCTTTGGCTGGTGGATCTGGCTGAGTCGGAAGACTCCAACGTGCTGGAGGATCTGCTTGAACATACCTCTACGCCTGTCCTCTTTGGAGAAGGCCAGGCACCTGAGTTCAGCTCGGATCTTTTCCCGCGCTGGGAGCGCCGTCTTATTACCAAGCTGAAGCATTTGGTGGGTGATACGACCGAGGCAGTTGGTCCGAGCCTTCAGGCGCTTCTGGCTGATACCGAGCGTCCGGAGCGACTGAGTTTGCCAGCGTCTCTGGCCTCAACACCCTTGCAGATGGGGGAGTCTGCCAAAGAGGTATGGCTGTTGGCCGCATCGCTGGGCGGACCGGATGCAGTAAAGACTTTTCTTGACGCTTTGCCAGGCGGACTGCCGATTGGCTTTCTTTATGCGCAGCATATCGATGCCAATTTTGAGGCGACACTTCCAATGGCGGTAGGTCGCCACAGTCAATGGCATGTACAAATTGCGCAGCCGGGACTTGAGGTCAGGTGTGGTGAGGTCATAGTCGTTCCAACACAGAACGAGCTGAGCTTTCGTAATGATTCCAAGCTGGATGTCCTGAGCCGCAAATGGCCGGAGCCCTATACGCCTTCGGTCGACCAGATGATGCTCAATCTGGCTCAACATTTCGGTTCGCGTTGCGGCATGATCATTTTTAGTGGCATGGGTAATGACGGTAGCAGCTCAGCAGCCTATATGCGCCGAAGAGGTGCGGAGATATGGACTCAAAGCGCCGACAGTTGTAGTTGCGCCAGTATGCCAGAGACACTTCGAGAGGCAGGATTCTCTTCGTTCACGAGTGATCCGCGGGGGCTGGCCGAAGCACTGGTCAACCGCCTAGCCAAGCAGCATGCTCATTGAAAGGAGTTCCTATGAGCCAAACACCAGCACTCACAAGCACACCTGAAAACCTGACAGGACTGCTGCTTTCCCTTACGGACCGCACGCTTTTGCTGCCTAACGTTGCTGTGGCTGAGCTGATACCGTATCGTCCGGTTGCCAAGCTGGCTGATCAGCCTGACTGGTGTTTGGGGCAGGTAGCGTGGCGAGACCTTCGGCTCCCGCTGCTCAGCTTCGAAGCCGCCTCGGGAGCGCCGTTGCAGTTTGACCGTAACAGTACGTCAGCCCGGGTCGCGATCATCAATGCCTTGGGAGGGCGTGCTCATGTGCGTTTCCTGGCCATCCTCGTGCAAGGTATTCCACGTTCCATGAGAGTTACACCTGACCTTGAGTCGGCTGATGTTCCTCTGGATCCTCTGGAGCTGGCAGCTGTGAAGCATCAGGGTAGTGTAGTGAAGATTCCCGATCTGATTGCGCTGGAAGAAAAGCTGGCTGAAATCGGAGTGATCTAATCAGAAAGCCCGGTTGAGACCAGGCTTTCTAACCTTCTAGAAGTCTCCCCAAAGCTGCTGTGCTACAGCCAGCGCCACAACCGGCGCTGTTTCAGTCCTGAGTACACGCGGTCCCAGACGTGCAGAAACAAAACCGGCCTTTTGGGACTCTGCCACCTCGTTATCAGTAAGACCACCTTCTGGGCCTATCAGAAAGGCGAGACTAGAGGGTGGCGTGTGGCTGGTAAGCGGCTCCGCAACGGGATGAAGTACAAGCTTCAAATCGGCCTCGACCTTTCCAAGCCACTCGGCTAGCGTGACGGGGGCATGGATGATAGGGAGGGTTGAACGTCCGCACTGCTCACAGGCGCTAATAGCGACCTGCTTCCAATGTAGAAGACGCTTGTCGGCTCGCTCATCTTTCAGGCGCACCTCGCAGCGCTCCGTCATGACAGGAGTGATTTCGGCGGCGCCCAGTTCTGTCGCTTTTTGTATAGCCCAATCCATTCTTTCCCCTCGGGAAAGACCTTGCCCTAAATGGACACGAAGCGTTGATTCCTCCATTCCGGAAAAGCGCTCCTGTATGTCCACGTGCGCCGATTTTTTCCCGATCTCGGTTAGCACTCCCTTGTATTCATAGCCAGACCCATCGAATAGCTGTACGGCTGTACCCGAGGTAAGACGTAATACACGTCCCATATAATGAGCCTGTGCTTCAGGGAGGATCTGTTGCCCGAGCGAAAGGGGAAGGTCGACGTAAAAGCGAGATAGGCGCATTGGCAGTCACAGGTTTAGAAAGCAGTCGCTGCCTATTATTACTGACCCATGAGCTGAAGGCACGGCTTGATTCAATTAGGTAAGTAGAATCTAGCCACTGAACGCGAACAAGCTATGAGTAACACTGTTGCGCCTTGATCGTTTCGGATCAAGGCGCAAGCGACAGATCAAACCGACTGTTTTGCTGCCAATGGCGGCTGGGCGAAGCGGACGCCCGCCAGACCATGGGTGATCAGCGAACGGATGTTGGCGTGGTCAGCACCTTCAGGAGTCGCAATAACGCTACGGTAATGCTCCCCAAAGGCCAGCAGGGCTTCCTGTGTCTCGAAGCTCTCCAGCAGCGCAAGGCCTAGGGTTTTGCAGGAGCCTTCATTTTGGCCAGCTGCGTTTTCTACCGAACCATTTACAAAGGCTTGAGGCGTGTAATCATAGTGCTCTGCAATGAAAGCCAAAGTATCGGCGAACAGATGCTCATCACTACGAAGCCGAGCGCGAAAGGTCTCGAGGGGAGTCATGGCTTGGCACTCTCCTTGAAAGCAGCAGCCTGTTCAGGTGTGGCTTCCTTCTGGTAAAGCGATTTCCACTCGGCATACGGCATTCCATAGACGGCCTCACGTGCATCGTCCATGCTCAGTTCCACGCCCTTTTCATCCGCCGCCGCCTTATACCATTTCGATAGGCAGTTCCGGCAAAAGCCTGACAGGTTCATCAGGTCGATGTTTTGTACGTCGGTACGCTTGCGCAAATGTTCTACTAGTGTACGAAAGGCCGCAGCCTCCAGCTCAATGCGCTCTTGTTCGGTCATGGATCGATTCCTCCAAAAATGAATGCCTGGGACAATCAGGCATTCTTCGAATGACGCAGGTGGCGGCCACCATTGGCCGTAACCGTACTGCCTGTTGTATAGGTGGACTGCAACAGATAGGTCACAGCCTCGATGATCGGCGCGGCTCCAGGCTCATACGGAAGTAGAGCCTTTTTCAGCGTAGCCTTCTGATAATCAGCACTGCTGTCTTCTTTGAAAATGAGGAGACCGGGAGCAATGGTATTCACTCTGACAGTCGGTGCGAGCTTTTCAGCGAACGACAGTGTCATGTTACTCAACCCCGCCTTGGTCGCTGCATAGGCGATGTGATTCTTGCTGCCTCGGGAGGCACTGTCGTCACAAATGTGGATGATATCGGCGCGCATACTGGCAAGCAGGAGCGGCTCCAGAGCCAGGTTCAGGTGATACGGCGCTTCGAGATGCACCTGATACATGGTCTGGAAATGATGAAGCGAGTCGTCCAGCCAAAGCGATGCATTATGAATGATGCCGCGCAGGCTTTTGGCGTAAGTGAGTACATAGTCGATAAACTGTTGCCTGTCTTCAACGGAGGTCAGGTCTACCTGAAAAGGGTAAACATTTTCCAGCGTCACCAGCTCGCCAGGATCGTTGCGGTACGTGGCTACGATCTCATACCCCTGACTGCTCAATGTTTTGGTCAAGGCAAGGCCGACTCGTTTATTGGCGCCCGTGATAATCAGCGGGGCAGCAAACGTGTGATGCATGGGATGGGGCTCCGACAGACGAAAGGGCTGTCTGTTAGAGATTCGATACTCTGCAGACAGCTTTCGATTATCGCAAACCCTTCACCATCGTGACATCATGAATGACGAGTCGTAGCAGGCCGGAGTGTTCTCCGGCGAGCCTGCGAGGCATCACTGTTGAGCCAGCCGGAAAGCAGGCGAGTTACCCAGGGGATAAAGAAGCACACCATGGTAGGGGTCAGGATCAGGGTGCTGAGCAATATTCTGGGTACCAGTGGCAACCCAGCCAACCTGTCGCCTAACAAGGCATTGAATAGCAGCGATACAGGAAAGAACGCAAGCCAGACAGCAATGCTTTGCTTCCAGCGAGGAGGTGTGCGGCGGGCATCGCCAAACCAGGTATCAAGGCCCTGTGCACGAAGCTCCTGCGGCTGCTCGAAGAGATCCTTGCCCCGCTCAAGCCAGTGCTGACGCGTCGAGGAGTGCTCCCACGCACCTAATGTCTGCTCATTAGAAAAACGAAACACGATCTGGACTTCATTATCGCCTGGCGGTGGGGAGAGGACGCCCGATCCAAGATAGCCTTCATAGCAGGTCGCCAAGCGCTCACCTTCGCGGAGCCATTCGAGAAAATTATCGTAACAGCCATCGGCGACACGGCGAGCCACCATCAGGGTGACGGGATGCATCATAGAACTCTCCACATGCAACTATCCGGATAGGACGGTCTGATCACACAGCGCCGGGTAGGCACTGCGGTCGAGAACAGGAAGCGAATCGGTTTGGAGTGCTTCGATCGCCTGAGTATCAGGCTGTGCAAGCATATACAAGGTTCATTCCATTTGCGTTAAATGCCGATGAGCGCTGGCTAGACCTAAGTAGTAGGCGTCATGTCAGTGCAAGAAGCGCTGTGTGTGAACCAAAGGGCAGCATGGTAAGGTTAGGCATACCAGTGATTAAGGAGGTGTCATGAAAGTCGCCATTTTATGTGGCTCCGTTTACGGCACGGCCGAGGAGGTCGCCAGGCACGCCAAGCAGATTCTGGAGGCAGGTGGGCATGAGGTCTGGCTCAATTTGCGTGGAGGACTGGACGATTTGCTGGCTTTCGATGCCGATGCGTTTCTTGCCGTGACATCGACAACCGGAATGGGAGAGCTGCCGGACAACGTACAGCCGCTTTACTATGCGCTGCGCGATACGCTTCCGGATTGGCGTGGCAGGCCCGCAGCCGTGATCGGTTTGGGGGACGCCAGCTACGGCGATACTTACTGTGGTGGTGGTATGCAAATGCAGGAGCTATTTGCCGAGCTTGGACTGCAGGAAGTGCTGCCTATATTAAAGCTCGATGCCAGTGAAACCGTTACTCCCGAAACAGACGCGGAGCCGTGGCTGGATCTTCTGATAACAGCCTTGATCCGCTGAGGGGAACGGCAGTCTGCTAAGTCATCAGGCGCTAATGGCTTGATGACTATGTTGTCATGGCAGACTTTAATTCAGGATATTCAGACTCAAGTATCCATTTTGCCGAATTGTTCCAGGCTGACTTCCCGCATGAGATCGAGCCAGGCTCTTGCCGCCCGGGAAAGGTATGCACCACGCCGCCAGATAAAGGAGGCGTCCCACCGGAGGTCAGGTTGGGTCAGAGGAATGCGTACGACATCGGGACGTATCAGCTTTTGGGCCACGATTCGGGGTAGGAGAACAACGCCTTGTCCTGCTGCTGCCAATGCTATCAGAAAGTCCGCCTGTCCACTTCTGCCACCTTCTTGGGGCGTAAAGCCCGCTTCGCGGCACGCCTGTAACAGTCGATCGTTCAAGGTATAGCTCTGCTGATATAGCAAGAAGGGCGTAGCGGCCAGCTCCGCTAATGCCAGTCGGGGCCTATTGGCCAATGGATGAATACATGACAGCACGGCATCCAAAGGCTCATTGCAAAAAGGTTGATAATCAAAAGAAGGATCATTAGGGGTAAGACAGCCACCAATCTCTATATCACCCTTGATGACCAACTCCTCCATGAGCTTGCTGCCACCTTCCACCAAGTGAACCGTAATTTGCGGATAGCGCTTACGGTAGAGGGAAAAGGGGGCTGCAAACAATGTTTCTGCACCCAGAATGGGTAGCCCAACGCGCAGTTGTCCTTGACCCAGGCGGGCCAGATCATCCAGCTCCGTCAGCATTTCGCGGTGTTGGCGCAATATGTGCTCAGCATGTTTGAGCACAACATGTCCTGCATCGGTCAATTGTAGGGCGGGGCCTGTCCGATCCAGCAGACGCAACCCCAGACTTTGCTCCAGATGGGCAATCTGCTTGCTGACGGTCGATTGAGTCGCGTGAAGCACGCGTGTACTGGCAGTAAAACCGCCCTGGCGTACAACCTCGACAAACATGCGGAGTTGTTTGAATTCCATTTTGGAATGGCTCTGATTCTAATAATTCGCTTCTGGGATAGTAAGGCCGGGCGTATCCTTGAAGCCAGTTAAACGTAATGGATGTCTTATGGTTCCCCGTTACATGCGGACGCTGGTTGAGTTGGCTGTATTGTTAGGTATCTGGTGGCTAGGCGGATGGCTTGGGCAGTATTTCGGTTTGCCTATCCCAGCAGGTGTTCTAGGTCTGGCGATCCTTCTGCTATCTCTTGCGCTGCGAGTGATAAAACCAGAGTGGCTTGAAAGCGGTGCCCGTGTGCTGGTCGGTGAGATGCTGCTGTTTTTCATCCCAGCGCTGATGAGTCTGCTTGATTATGGGCCTCTTGTCCGGGAAGAGGGCATCCGTATTCTTATGGCGGTGTGCTTCAGCACGCTTCTGGTCATGATCAGTACCGCTTTGACGGTGGAATGGATGTTTCGTCGCAGGAGCCGCCAGGATGCTTGATTGGACTGGCGTGTTCTGGCTGCTTCTGACGTTGGGTGGGTATATCCTGAGCCGGATGATTTACAAGCGCATCAAGTGGTATGTGCTGGCCCCTATTGTCTTTGTGCCGACTATTCTTTACCTGATTGCCATTCCGACAGGCACGAGCTATGCGCAGTATTCCCACTACACCGGTTGGCTGATCGGCCTGCTTGGGCCGGCTACCGTCGCGTTTGCCGTACCGATCTGGCAGCAGCGTCGACTTCTGGTCCGTTATTGGCGAGCACTTATGGCCGGCATTGTAGTAGGCAGCTTTGTGTCAATCTTCAGCTCTTGGGCATTGGCCCATTTGCTGGCTTTGGAAGCGCCTGTCACGTTATCCCTGCTGCCACGCTCGATTACGACACCGTTTGCCATGCCTATGTCCAAGGATCTGGGGGGCGTACCTGAACTGACCGCTGCTTTCGTATTGGTCACAGGTGTTTTTGGCGCTGTGGTGGGTAGCCTTCTTCTGCGCTTTCTTCCGTTGCGCTCTGCTCTGGCGCGAGGTGCGATGTTTGGCGTAGGTGCCCATGGTGCCGGTACAAGCCGCGCTTACGAAGTAGGCATTGAGGAGGGGACAGTGGCCGGACTGACGATGGTATTGACCGGCTTGTTCAATCTGCTGGGCGCCCAACTGCTGATCTGGGTGCTTTGATGGAGGGGGTGCATCCTTGCACCACGTTCATCCTTAAACCTTGAAATGAGATACCAAGGTATTCAGCTCAACAGCCAGGCGCGACAGCTCTTGGCTGGCTGCCGTGGTATCACGAGCACCTTCCGAGCTCTGGACTGACAAATCCCGAATATTGACTAGATTGCGGTCTACTTCACGAGCTACCTGGGCCTGTTCTTCGGCTGCGCTGGCAATGACTAGGTTGCGCTCATTGATCTCGCTGATGGCGCGGGTGATTTCTTCCAGCGCTTCGCCGGCACGACGAGCCACTTCCAGCGTAGAACCTGCTCGGGTCGTGCTGGACTCCATTGAGTTCACGGCCTGCTCAGTGCCATTCTGGATACTCATGATCATTTGCTCAATTTCACGAGTCGACTCCTGGGTACGATGCGCCAGAGCTCGTACCTCGTCGGCGACGACAGCGAAGCCGCGACCTGCCTCTCCCGCACGGGCCGCTTCAATCGCGGCGTTGAGTGCCAGCAGGTTGGTCTGGTCAGCCAGGCCACGAATCACATCAAGCACCTTGCCAATATCGCGCGATTGACTGGCAAGTTCACCGACCAGACATGCGGTCGTCTGAACCTCCGAGGTCATGTGCTCAATGGACGAAACGGTCTCCAGCACGCGACCCTGACCTTCCTGAGCCGCGCTGGCAGAGTGCTTGGAGGCTTCGGACGTTGTCATGGCATTGCGAGCCACTTCTTCTACTGCCGAGCTCATTTCCGTTACGGCCGTTGCAGCCATCTGGATTTCGTCATTCTGGCGATTCAGGCCACGTGCACTCTCGTCAGTAATGCTGCTGAGCTCTTCGGAGGCGGCAGCCAACTGACTCGAAGAGCCTGAGATGCGCTCTAACGTATGACGCAGTTTTTCCTGCATGGTACGCATGGCCATCAAGAGACGAGCGGGCTCATCCTTGCCGGTGACCTGAATGTGCTTGGTCAGGTCACCGCTGGCAATTTCTTCAGCCGCACGCAGGGCCTGATCAACCGGCTGCACGATGCTGCGCGTCAGCAGCCAAGCCAGGAGTACGGTCAGTAATGCGACGATGACCAACAAAGTAATAGCGGTAGCGACAGAGGTGGAATAGCTCTGGGCGGCATTCTGATTCATTTCCTTTGTTGCGTCAGTATTGTACTGAATGAGCTTGGCCAGAATAGCGTTAATGGCATCAGAGTTTTTAAGTAATTCTTCGTTCAGAACGATCTTGAGTTCATCAAGCTGGTTAGCCGAAGAAAGCTCCAACATACGATTTTTCAACTGAAGGTAATCACTCCAGAGCTTTCGAAATTCGCTGTATAAAGCACGTGTAGTATCTGATGAGATTAACCTTTCATAGTTAGCGCTAGCTGTTTCGACTTGACTAGTGCGCTGATCAAACAGTGCCAACGTCTTTTGTAGATTCTCTGGCTCACGGTTGATAAGCAAACGGTATGAAAGGACGCGTAGGCGCAGGGTTAATGATGTAATGTCATCAAGGCTCGTTACGCTAGGAAGTACGTTCTGCTCAAAAGTAACACTGTTCTGGCGTATATCACGCATCTGATAGAGCGAGAAAATGCCTAGAAAAAGAGTGAGTACAGCTATGAACGCAAACCCCAGGAAAGCACGAGGTGCGATATTTAAGTTACGAAGGGTCATTGCTTAGGTCCTGCTAAGTACAGCGTAAAGGAGGTTGCTTGACTATCGGCTGTGCTTGGCAGGACTTGATACCCGCCTGGCTGGAGATAGAAGGTTCTGACTGTTAAGGCATGTTTCCACACCTATCAATGAAGACGGCGGCGACTATCACTCAGCGCGGCCAGGCGACGGCTCAGGTGCAGTTGCTCGGCTGGGTCATCGCTTAACAATAGGGCATGCTCAAGGTCATAACGCTGGGCCTGAGGGCAGTCCAGTCGGCTATACAGTTCTGCACGAGCTAGATGATCCGAGACGCTGGGCGGCCCTACTTCCAATACCCGCTGCGCATCTTTCAGGGCTGCCAATAGTTGGTTATCAAATTCATGCAACTGACGAAGGTTTCGAGACAGTCTCTGGAGCAGTTCGCGAGGCTGAGCAGTGCGTAGGTGCTGCGCTTGCAGTTGGGCATGTGGACCAAACTGATAGGCGAGCAGTCCGCGGCAATCCTTGGAATAAAGTCGTCTTCCACTGGTGGGGTCAAGCAGGTGATCCGCCTCAGGGACACGTAGCAGGAAATGGCCTGGAAAGTTGACGCCAACCAGAGGAATGTCCAGTCTGCGGGCCAGCTCCATCGCGATCATTGATAAGGAAAGTGGCTGTCCCCTTCGACGAGCCAGCACCTTGTGCAGCAACGCTGCCTGAGGCTTCATCGGCCAGTCATCGGCGTGAAAACCCAGCTCGATCATCCGACGTACGAGCTGCTGCGCGCGCTCGGCGGACGAGCCTTGATGATCAATAGCTGCCTCGACAGAAGGGATGAGATCCGTCAGAAGATGCTGGGCCATTTCAGGCTGAAAGGTCAGGTCATGTTCAGCGGCTATCCAGAGTGCTGCCTCAAATACAGCAGGTGGCTCACGGTTGAGCGCATCCAGGCAGGCTTGGCGCGGTAACTCCATCGCAATCTCCCAAACCCCATGCCACAGCAGGGTAAGCGCAGACAAACAGCATCCAGATCATAAGGGATATGGACTTTATTATGTTTGACAAGTTTAGACCGCTTCTCGAGTGATGCACCGCTCTGCTCAGACAAGCAGAACGGCCAAGGAGGAAAGTCTATTTACCCAATGGGGTGAAAAGCGCTTCGATATCCGATTCCGACATTCGCCAGTCGGCTGTGTTCTCCTCAAGAATCCCTGCGGCAATGCGGGATTTCTCATACTGCAATTGCTGGATTTTCTCTTCCAGGGTGCCTCTTGCAATGAGCTTGTACACAAAAACCGGCTTATCTTGCCCTATGCGATAGGCACGATCTGTGGCCTGGCTCTCCGCCGCCGGGTTCCACCAGGGGTCGAAGTGAATCACCGTGTCGGCCGCAGTCAGGTTGAGTCCCGTACCGCCTGCTTTAAGGCTCAACAGGAAAACCGGGGCCTCACCGGACTGAAACTGTTCGACAGGCGTACGGCGATCCTGGGTTTCACCGGTAAGGGTGACATAGTCGATCCGTCTTTCATCCAGCGCCTGCTGGATCAGCGCCAGCATGGAAGTGAACTGCGAGAACAGCAGGACACGACTGCCATTGGCCAATAGGCCTTCGAGCAATTCCAGTAAGCCGAGTAGCTTTCCAGACGACTTGGCGGATGTTTCGTTGCCGTTGACCAGTCGGATATCGCAGCAGACCTGGCGGAGTTTCAGCAGTGCATCAAGAACGATAATTTGGCTTCTGGCCAAGCCTTTCTTGGAGATTTCGTTACGGACCTTCTCATCAAGTGCAACACGTACCGTTTCATAAAGATCGCGCTGTGGCTGAGTCAGCTCGACCAACTGGACAATTTCCGTCTTGGGTGGCAGCTCGCTGGCTACTCGCTGTTTGGTACGACGCAGAATGAAAGGCTTTACTCGTCCCTTTAATTGGGCGAGGCGTTGGGTGTCGCCATTTTTTTCGATCGGCGTTCGGTAGTCGCGCTTGAAGTCCTTTATATCGCCTAACCAGCCTGGCATCAGGAAGTGGAACTGAGACCAAAGCTCACCCAGATGATTTTCCAGCGGGGTGCCCGTCAGGCATAGACGGTGTCGCGTATTGAGTCCCCGCGCCGCTTGCGCCGCTTTGGTTGCCGCATTCTTAATGGATTGTGCTTCATCCAATACCAGAAGATGAAAGGAGAAGCTGGCCAACTGCTCGGCATCGCGCGGTAGCAGGGCGTAGGTAGTCAGGATGATATCGTGCTCAGGTATCCGCTCGAACAGGTTACGCCGTTGAGTACCGTGGAGGGCCAGTACTTTCAGCTCAGGTGTGAACTTGGCTGCTTCGTCCTGCCAGTTGGGTATTAGGCTGGTAGGCATGACGATCATGGCAGGGCTGGTCAACCGGCCAGCCGTTTTCTCGACCAGGATATGAGCCAGGGTTTGCAAGGTCTTACCAAGACCCATGTCATCGGCCAGGATCCCGCCCACATCCAGCTCGCGAAGTGCCTGCAACCAAGCCAGGCCATCGCGCTGATACGGTCTTAACTCGGCACGCAGGCTTTCCGGGACGTGCAGGGGCGAAGCTGAGTAATGGCGTAGTCGATGGGCGAAGTTTCTGAGCTGCTCACCACCCTGCCATGTCAGTGGGATATTTTCTTCAAGTTCAGCCAGCCGTGCGGCGTCCAGATGAGACAAACGTATCTGCTTGGTATTAACAGGTAACGAATGCCCATGCAGTTCCATGAGTGCGGCAAGCAAGGGCTTTAGTCTACATAGAGACAGGGCGATACGTGCGGGGCGTCCTTGCTTGCGTGCAGCAGGGCTTTCCACGCGGAGCAGCAGGCGCTCATCGTCAGAGCGTCTGGCCAGTGCTCCCGGTTCGAATAATTGGGGATCCCGCCGGATAAGATCGATCAGGATAGGCAGCAGACTGACGCGCCGCCCTTGTACGACGATGCCGAGCTCCAGATCAAACCATTCATGATCAGGCGCCTCCTCAATTTCGCCGTACCAATTCTCCACCTCGGTCAGCTCAAAGGCGAATTCTGGACGCATATCTATCTGCCAGCCCGCTTCACGCAGCTGCGGAAGTGTGACTTCGATAAAGCGCAGCCAACTGGAGTCATCAGGCATTTCAAACATCTCGCCCGCATCTTCGGGCAAGGCTGCGCTTCGCCGTGTCGCTACTCGGAGGCCTGCGTCCTGTAAGACTTGTCGTAGGCGCTGCTCGGCTTCACTGTGGCGTGTTGGCAGCGTTGCCGCGCTACTACGACCCGGTACAGGCTTGCCGAACACTTTTTTGCCGTCATAAAGAAACGCCAGGGCAGCCCTGTGGCGGGTGACGGGGCGCATGCGTGCGGTTTGCCGATCATAGTCAACCTGTGTGTGGCTACCCAATACCAACAATGGCTTGGGCGGCTTGACCAGATTGATGGCTGTCTCGGCTGCTTCGCGGCGAGGAGGAGGGCTGCCGGCCCGCTGAAGGCGCTCCAGCTCGAACAGCACGGCAGCAGTATGCTTGCAGTTTCTGCCAGCCCCACATGTGCACCGGCCATCAACAAACCAACCTCTTGGACCAGGCTTGAGCGTGATGGATTGGCGGTAATCCAATCCTGAAGGACTGCTGCATATGGCATAGACCAGCCCATCGGCGGCTGACCGGACCGTGGCGTAACCTTCTTGAGCATAGCGCCGGCCACGCTCATAGTTGCGCTCAGTAAAGGAGCCTTTCCAGTCTTGCCAGTGCAGATGGTCGAAACGTAGACGCATATGAAGCCTGTAACACGAAGCACAAACGGGTAATTGTGCCACAGACCGAAAGCGTCCCCGTACTGAAGTCGCTCAGGTTGCTCAAATAGATATCACTTAATTACGACAGCATGGCTTATCTAAAGAGTCTGCTGTTAAGCGCTGGTTTCAGATTGGCTTGATTTAACCCTTCCATACTTCAGGATTAACCAAATCCTGTGGCCGATTGCCGCTTAAGGCGGCTGTCAGATTGGAGACGGCGCGCTCTGCCATGGCATACCGTGTCTCGTGAGTCGCTGAACCAATATGCGGTAAGGTGACGACATTCTTCAGCGAAAACAGGGGCGATGATGAAAGCGGTTCCTGCTCAAAAACATCCAGGCCTGCGCCACGAATTTGCTGGTTGGAAAGCGCCTTGATTAGAGCTGCTTCATCAACCACTGGCCCGCGCGCAATATTGATCAGAATACCGCTGGGCTTCATGAGCCTTAGTTCACGTGCGCCGATCATCTGGCGAGTGGACTCTGTCAGAGGGACTACCAGGCAAATAAAATCGGATTCCTGAAGCAGAGCTTCAAGGTCTCGATACTCTGCCTTGAATTCTTTCTCCAGTTCGGGCTTGCAGCTGCCTGCATGATAAAGAATCCGCATGTCGAAGCCGAAGTGGCCGCGCTTTGCAATGGCTGCACCTATGCGACCCATACCTACGATTCCCAGCGTCTTTCCATAAACGTCCGTACCGAAATGCTCTTCCGTTACGCCTTTTGTCCATTGCCCTGCCTTGGTGTAGGCATCCAGCTCAGGCAGGCGGCGAGCGGTACTCATCAGCAGAGCAAATCCAAGGTCTGCTGTGGTCTGGGTCAGTACATCGGGGGTGTTGGTCAGTAGAATGCCCTGCTCGGACAGGTAGGGCACGTCATAGCTGTCATATCCAACCGAAACGCTGGAAATTACTTCCAGGTTTTCTGCATGTTGCAACTCATGGCGGCCTAGTGTCTTGCTGGCACCAATCAGGCCGTGTGCGTGAAGGAGGGCATGCTGGAACTGCTCATCGACATTGCCCTGAGTATCAATGACGGTGACGTTAAAGGCTTCGCTCAACTGTTGAACCAGTGGAGCGGGAAGACGATTATAGATAACGACATTCTTTCTCACGGGCAACGGATCTCCGTTAGGGTTTAGTCTCTTTAGACTAGACCAGCAGCGACATATTGAGGGCGTATCGAATAATCCATCAGGAAGCGCTCAAGTTGCTCTTGCTCCGGTTGCTCATTGAACTCCACACCCAATGCCTCGCGGTGGATTCCAGTTGACGCCAGCCATAAGCAATCAATGTTGGCCGAAACTGCACCCGGTACGTCGGTGACCAGTGAGTCACCCACAAACAGCAGCTTGGTGGCGCCTAAAGTTGCCAGTTCTCGTTGAGCACAAAGAAACGCATAGGGATCAGGCTTTCCGTACCAGCGCACACTTCCGCCCAGCGAAGCGAAGTAGTCGGCCAGCTTACCGGCGGCGTAGTAGGGTAGGCCGCCAGAAACTACTGTGCGATCAGGGTTGGCGCAGAGAAACGGTAAATGCATGAAGTCCTTGAGCGGGGCCTGACGAAGCGCCAGCTCATCCTGAGGGAAGCTCCCTACGCCTAGGATGAGGGATGCCTGTTGGATGTCGGTCACGAATCGGCTGCGTATGTGCTCGGGCCAGCCAGTCTGACCTTCGCCAGGTCCGGTCAGATAGATACCCCCCTGTGCCAGCGCTGATTCCTGGCTAATCGCGTCGATGGCCAGTTGCCCTGAGGTCGTTATACCGGCAAATTGCTCCCGAGCGATACCCAGTTCAACCAGGTGATCCGTCATGGAAGCGGCATCACGGGATGCGTTGCTCAGGAACCAGACGGGCTTGCCTTCGGTTGCACGCCGTGCCAGCCAGTTCTGCGCACCGGGAAAGGCGTCGTAGCCGTCGATCAGTACCCCCCATAGGTCGAGAATAAATCCATCGTACTGATCGCATACAGCATCCAGATCAGAATGGGAGACAAGGTGAGGAAGGGGCGTGGATGGCGTCATGGAAAATAACGTCCTGATAAGGTTGCAAAAGCTGAAAGGAGCCAGGGTACCTGCTTTAGCGATTGAGATCACTTCGGCCTAGAAAGCACAACACCGGCGCTTGGCCGGTGTTGTTGAATCTGGAGACAAGAGGACCCTTATTTTTATTTTTTCTCTTGGCTCAGCTCAGAGCGATTAACGCGCTACAGCGTTAGTGCTCTTGGTCTGTGGTGCGTCGACGCGACCGTAAACGTCTTCGTAGCGAACGATATCGTCTTCGCCCAGGTAGCCACCTGATTGTACTTCGATGATTTCCAGCGGTACCTTGCCAGGATTGGCCAAGCGATGTACAGACGTCATCGGCAAGTAAGTGGACTGGTTTTCGGTCAGCAGGAAGGTCTTGTCATCGCACGTGACCTGCGCTGTGCCAGAGACCACGATCCAGTGCTCGGCGCGGTGGTGGTGCATCTGCAGAGACAGCTGAGCGCCTGGTTTGACAGTGATACGCTTGACCTGGAAGCGCTGACCCATGTCGACGGAATCGTAAGAGCCCCAAGGACGGAACACTTCCAGATGGCTCTTGACCTCTTGGCGACCTTGCGCTTCGAGCTTGTTGACCACCTTCTTGACGTCTTGGACCTTATCCTTGTGTGCGATCATGACCGCATCTTTGGTCTCTACAACCACGACATCTTCGATGCCGATCAGGGAGACCAGCTTGTTGGTGCTGTGAACGAGGCAGTTACGGGCCTCGTGCAGAACCACGTCACCTTTGGTAACGTTGCCATCGCTATCCTTGTCATGCACATCCCAAATGGCTGACCAGGAGCCTACATCGTTCCAACCGGCAGACATCGGAACCACACAAGCGCGAGTGGTCTTTTCCATGACAGCATAGTCAATGGAGTTGTCCGGGCAGACGGCAAACGAGTTGCGGTCGATAATGATGTGATCGCCATCAACCTGGCTGCGCTCAAGCGCAAGCAGGCAGGTATCGTAAATATCAGGATCGTGCAGCTTCAGCTCTTCCAGGAAGCGGCTGGCGCGGAAGATGAAAATGCCGCTGTTCCAGTAGTAATCGCCTGACTCTACGTATTGGGTGGCACGAATGGCGTCTGGCTTCTCTACGAAGCGCTCGACGCGATTGACCCCTTCAGGCAGGTTAGCTGAGTGGGTTGCCTTGATATAGCCGTAGCCGGTTTCCGGACGCAGTGCAGGAATGCCGAACAGGACCATTTCGCCTTTTTCAGCGGCTTCGGTGGCCGAATTCAAGGATGCTTTAAACGCATCGATATCTTCAATGACATGGTCCGCTGGCAGAACAAGCATCAGCTCGTCTTTGCCGTCGGCCAGCAGTTTCATGGCAGCAATCGCCACGGCAGGAGCCGTATTGCGACCAAACGGTTCCATGATCAGTGATTGAGGCTGGCACTTAAGGGCTTTGAGCTGTTCCTCAACAATGTAGCGGTGCTCAATGTTGCAAACAATCAAGGGCTGCTGCATGCGCTCTTCGCAGGCCAGTCTTGATATGGTTTCCTGGAAAAGGGTCTTTTCGCTTGCCAAAGCCAGGAACTGCTTTGGATACATTTTTCGAGATAGCGGCCAGAGTCGTGAACCGCTTCCCCCGGAAAGAATCACTGGAATCATGGCATTCTCCTTCAGCGCTTGCTGAGTTGTAGGTCGCAGTCCCTTCGGGCGGGACGAAGCGTCCGTGCTTCTATTTCCTGCCTAAGCAGGGTTATGAATAAAAATAAAAAGCCAAGCTAATTAATTAGCTTTTTTAGTTACAAATTAGTTACAACTTATATGCAGTACATCACCGGCAGGCTAATAAGCATTGAACTGCTTTACCCAAATGATGATCGTTACCGCTGATTAGAATGATAATTTAGGAAGATGGCTAGAGTGATTCCTTTTTGCCATCAAGGTCTTCATTGACATGGTGCTCTTAAAAAAGTTCATTAAAGCCTAAACACTTGAAGATGCCAGGGCAGGAATCAACTGTAGTAACGCTAGTCCCTGTGAGACTTCTTTTCTGTGAAACGTTCACTAAAAAAGATGGCTTCTTTTCTTTTTGTGATCTGGGTCAAGCTCTCGCTAAGCAGGGCAGCCCTTGATCAGAGCTGCCAGAACTGGATCGCCGTTAGGCTTGAGGCGCAATGAAGAGCTTGATAGGCGTACCCATGTAGGAGGAGGGAATCTGCTGGTTGGGTTCTATGGTTGCAATAACGACGTAGGTGCTTCCCGCTGCTTCGAGTGTTAACGATGTGATCGTACCTGATCTTGGCTGTTGCTCGTCAAAAAGATAGAAGTCAACTGACGAGCCGGGCAGCACAAGACGATACTCATCGAATTCGAATCGTCCTTCGATTTGTAATGCTGCTCCGCTTTCCTTTACAAGCCCGGTAGCACCTCTGCCTAGCCGCTTTTGGGCAAACGCCGAGTCGATCATATGACTGACGGTAACGTCATCGTTAAAGCGATAAGCCTCGATCAGATATTGAAGCGCAGAGAGTTCTCTGGGGGCGAGGTTATAAAAGGCGCAGCCTACCCGACCTGTATCCCGATCAATAGATTTGATTTCAAATGCTACGTCGATAGCAAGACTGAGGGAGTTGATTGCAAAAAGGAGTTTGCCCTTGAGGTTATCGCCCGTATGAGCAGTAATAGACTTTGAAATAAAACTAAATCCGCCTGTGGAAAGCTCAAGCAATTGATGCTCCATGCCTTCACGGTGGGCGCCTTGATAACGGATCCTGGCGGGCAACTGAACGCGCAGGTGCTGCCTTTGTATGGAACTGATGTCGGGTGCGCTCATTGGATCCATCTCCACTGTAAAGTTCTTGTCTTGCTAAAATTCCAATAAAGGTAAGCAGACGAAGTTACGCATGGTTAAAAAGAGGGCTTATATAAATAAACTATTTATGCCTTAACAGGACTGTCTCGTAAGAAAACCAGCTTTTCCTGAGTCGAAGATGGTTCACTAAAGAAATAGCCTTCAACATCAAATGACTTTAAATCAGCAAGGTCTCGTAACCGGTTTTTTATGATGTAACGCGTCATGAGTCCGCGGGCTTTTTTTGCATAGAAGCTGATGATCTTATATTGACCGCCTTTAAGATCCCGAAACTCGATATCGATAACGCGTCCCTTGAGCTGTGCACGTTTGACAGAGCCGAAATATTCGTTCGAGGCCAGGTTGATGAGAATATCGTCGCCCTGATCTTCCAACGCATCATTTAATCGCTGTGTGATGTGCGTGTCCCAGAAGGCGTAAAGGTCCTTGCCGCGTGAGTTGACCAACTTGGTTCCCATCTCCAGCCGGTAGGGCTGCATAAGGTCCAGAGGACGCAAGATGCCATAAAGGCCGGACAGCATGCGCAAGTGCGTCTGGGCAAAGTCAAAGTCAGCGTCGTCGAAATCCTCAGCCGCTAAGCCGGTATAGACGTCACCCTTGAAGGCCAGTAGAGCCTGTTTGGCGTTTTCAGGCGTAAAGTCTGGAGACCAGCTGGCAAAGCGTGCAGCGTTAAGGCCGGCGATCTTGTCTGAAACTCCCATGAGTTTTGCGATATCGGCAGGCGAAAGCGTAACGAGCTGATTGATCAACGCTTGAGCGTCGTCGAGGCATTCAGGCTGTGTATAGCGCCGAGTGGCTGGCGGTGTTTCGTAGTCAAGGGTTTTGGCGGGTGAAATCACCATCAGCATGATATAGAGCTCCTTTCGATTAACGGCTCATTGTAGGCCGTGCACAAAACGTAGCTCCAGTTGGAAAAAGCTATATGGCATATGAAGGTAGGAGGCTCTGTAAACAGCGGGTAAAAACTTTAGTACTACATCGGCAACGTTGCCAGTGGTATTAGCCAATAAGAAAAAAATGGTGTCCAGTTAGAAAAAAGGGGTTTTGCCTGCTCAAAGATTAGGGTATTACCAAGATGTCCGCTGCACGAACGGGGTTGCCCTTGAGTTGCAGGCTTGGCCCTGAAGCCCCGAGGTGTGGTGGCACCTTTCGCTGCGGAGCGCCGTATTGGCCTCCGTCGACTGGCCACAAGAGTCCCGTTGGGATTCTCGATGAGGTGAACGAGTATGGATGATCATGGACGCTCCCGCCCCACCCAGCCCACCCTCTATGTGCTCGACACCAACGTACTGATTCACGATCCTAATGCACTACTGAACTTCGAAGAACATCACGTTGCTATTCCGATGACGGTGTTGGAGGAGCTCGATAAGTTAAAAACCGGGAAACATAGCGTGGCTGCCGAGTGCCGTCAGGCGATTCGGCTGATTGATACCGTTCTTGCTGAGGCCTCTCCTCAGGATGTCGAAAAAGGTGTGCCCATACCGCGCGGCAAAGGGGAGACGAAAGGGTATCTCTCCATTCTGATGAACAAGCGGGCGGCCCCTGTTACCTGGCTGCCTGATAATCACAACGATAACCGCATCATCAATCAGCTGGTTGAGCTGTGTACTCACCATCCCGGTGAGCGCGTAGTACTGGTAACCAAAGACATCAACATGCGTTTAAAGGCGCGGGGGTGCGGGATTGATGCTGAGGATTACCATACCGATCAGCTGGTAGATGATATTGCACTGTTGTCGCGTGGCTATCATACCCTTGAAGGCTCTTTCTGGGATCGCGTCAGCAAGGTCGATTCACGACAGGATGTAGGACGCGTCTGGCATCGGGTACAGCTGTCCGAGGGTTTGCCGCCAATGCACCTCAATGACTTCATTGTCGACGAGCAGGGGTTCGTTGGTTGGGTCAAGGCTGTTCGAGATGATGAACTCATCATTCTCGATATGCATCAGGAGCCTCTGCTGCATCAAGAGGCCTGGGGCCTTCGGCCTCGAGACATCTACCAGGGCCTAGCGTTGTTCGCTCTGTTGGATCCTGACATCCACCTGGTAAACCTGACCGGGGCCGCCGGGTCGGGGAAAACCATTCTTGCCCTGGCCGCAGCCATTGAACAAACCATGGTTACCAAGCGTTATCGTCGAATCATCGCGACGCGTAGCGTTCAGGGACTGGATGAGGATATTGGCTTCCTACCCGGCACCGAGGCGGAAAAGATGGAGCCATGGCTGGGCGCCATTACCGACAACCTGGAAGCGCTGCATATGGATGATGAAAGTCCTCATAGCAGTGTCGACTACATTCTGAGTAAGGTGCCGCTTCAGTTCAAATCCTTGAATTACATTCGTGGGCGTAGTTTCCAGCAGAGTCTGATCCTCATTGATGAGTGCCAGAACCTTACGCCGCATCAGATGAAAACCATTATTACCCGCGCCGGTGCCGGCTCAAAAGTCATCTGTCTGGGTAACCTGGCACAGATCGATACGCCGTATCTGTCAGCAACCAGTTCAGGATTGACGTATCTGAGCGAGCGTTTCAAAGGCTTCCCCCACGGGGTGCATATTACGTTGCAAGGCGTGCCTCGCTCGGTGCTGGCCGAGTACGCCGAAGCGCATATGTAATGACCTCCTGGCAGGAAACCGGCAAAGGATATTGCCAGTTTCCTGCTTATCCCCTTCGTCCATAGTAGAATCAAGGGCCTCTGTATAACGGAAGGCCAAACATGCTGACCCATCTTGATTCCCAGGGCCGCGCCAACATGGTGGACGTTACCGACAAGCAGGTAACGTTTCGTGAGGCTGTTGCTGAAGCGCAAGTGCGCATGCTCCCTGAAACGCTGCAAATGATTCAGCAGGGCGGCCACCCGAAAGGTGACGTCTTTGCGGTGGCGCGTATAGCCGGTATTCAAGCGGCCAAGAAAACCCATGAATTGATTCCCTTGTGTCATCCGCTTCTGCTGACAGGCGTGAAAGTTGAGCTCACTGCCTGTGAGCCCGATAGCGTTCATATTCAGGCAACGTGCAAATTGTCAGGCCAGACGGGCGTGGAAATGGAAGCCTTGACTGCTGCCAGCGTGGCGGCCTTGACGATCTATGACATGTGTAAGGCTGTGGATCGGGGTATGAGTATCGAAGCGGTTCGTCTGCTGGAAAAGAAGGGTGGCAAGAGCGGCCATTTCAAAGTGGAGCACGACGCATGATCGAAGTGCATTATTTCGCGCGTTACCGTGAAGCATTGCAATGCGAGCACGAGCGCATCCAATGGCAGGATAAATTTACTCAACTAAACGATCTTCGTGCTCACCTGGTCTCCAGAGGTGGTGTGTGGGCGGATGTGTTAAGCGAGCGAAACCTGATGTGCGCACGTAACGAAGAGCTATGCATGTTGGATGAGCCGTTGGTTGACGGTGATCAAGTGGCTTTCTTCCCGACTGTAACGGGAGGTTAGACATGACCATACGAGTGCAGGCCGAGGCGTTCGATCCTGGCGTCGAAACCAGCGCAATGCATGCGGCCAATGTAGGCGTAGGTGCTGTCGTAACCTTCATAGGCTATGTACGCGATTTCAATGACGGACTGGATGTATCTGGTCTTTATCTGGAGCATTTTCCTGGCATGACTGAAAAGTCGCTGGCGAAGATCGCTCATGAGGCAAACTCGCGTTGGCCGCTACTCAAGGTGGATATCATCCATCGGGTAGGGCGTCTGGAGCCTGGTGAGCCTATCGTTTTCGTAGGTACGGCAAGCGCACATCGTCAGGCGGCGTTCGAAGCCTGTGCATTTATCATGGACTATTTGAAAACAAGGGCGCCTTTCTGGAAGAAGGAAGACACTCCCCAAGGCCCACGCTGGGTTGAAGGCAAGAGCAGCGATATCAGCGCTGCCCAGCGCTGGGAGTAGGCCCATGCTCTGACAGCGTAAAACCGGAGGGCAGGTATGGTTTGGCTGTGTGCGATGGGTGCCATTCTTGGGCTGGCACTCGTTATAAGCCTCTGTCAGCTGTGGCAATGGCTGAAGCTGTCAGACAGCGCATTGACAGAAGGGTATATCGCTTCTCTGGAAAAGGCCCCACTCTATCGGCTGACATTCAGCTATCAGGTCCAAGAGCAGCGCTACAGCCTGAACTTCCTGGATACGCTGATGGGGTATTCGTCTTCCAGTCTAAAAGCCTTGGCGGAGCAGGTAGCAATAGGCGATAGGATCAAGGTTTACTATTGCACCAGCGACCCTTCGTTCTGTTGTGTGGGCTTTAAACCGACACGCAGGAGTATCGTTAAGGTCTGGTTGTTGAACCTGTTGGCACCGCTGGCACCTTTTGGCTTTTAAGGCGCGCAAAGGGGAGCAGAGTGTTCGACTCCGCTCCCGAGTCGTCAGGAATGCTTGCGTGGGACTGGCTTGAGTAGCTCTGCCGGAGGCATATCACATGCGATTTTGCGGCCTAGCAATGTCTCGATTGGCGGTAGGGCAAATGCGTCGTCCTCGCCTGCAAAACTGATTGATATTCCGCTGGTACCTGCACGACCTGTACGTCCTATCCGGTGTACATAGTCATCTGGATCTTCCGGTAGCGTGAAATTGATAACGTGGCTAATGCCGTCGATATGAATGCCACGACCCGCGACATCTGTAGCGACCAGGACACGAATCTTGCCCTCACGGAAGCCTTCCAGCGTTCGGATCCGTTTATGCTGCGGAACATCGCCTGACATCTGCGCTGCACTGATGCCGTCTTTAGTCAGACGTTCCTCAATGCGACGCACCTCATCCTTGCGGTTGGCGAAAACCATCACACGTTCCCAGTTGTTCTGGCTGATGAGGTTGTATAGCAAACGATACTTGTCATCTGAAGACACTGCATATACGCGTTGGTCAACGGTCTCGCTGGCTACGTTTTCAGGCTCGATTTCCACAATGGCTGGATCGACTGTCCACTGCTTGGCAAGGTTCATGACGTCCTCGGTAAAGGTAGCCGAGAACAGCAAGGTCTGACGTTCGTTCTTGTGGGGAGTCTGGCGAATAATCTGGCGGACCTGGGGGATAAAGCCCATGTCGAGCATGCGATCCGCCTCGTCCAGAACCAAGACCTCCACCATATCCAGATGAACCTCGCCACGCTGGTTGAAGTCCAGCAAACGCCCTGGTGTTGCGACAAGGATATCGCAGAACCGCGACTCCAGCTGCTTGAGCTGTTTGTCGAAATCCATTCCGCCTACGAAGGTCATCACATTGAGGCCCGTGTACTTGGTCAGATTTTCTGCATCCTTGGCAATCTGTACAACCAGCTCTCGAGTCGGCGCAATAATAAGTGCACGTGGCTCACCCATGTAGCGCTCTTCAGGCGGCGGGGTGGTAAGCAGCTGGGTAATGGTCGAAATCAAAAACGCGGCTGTCTTGCCTGTCCCGGTTTGAGCTCGACCTATGGCATCTTGGCCTTTCAGTGTAAATCCCAGCACTTGTGCCTGGATGGGCGTGCAATAAGGAAAACCCAGGTCATGGATGGCATGCATCAGGCTGGGTGCAAGGTTAAAGTCGTGGAAGCGGACCTTGCCTTCCTGAGGCTCTACTGCAAAGTCATTAAGCGTCCAGTTGCTGACAGGCGCCTTGCGCTCGCGTCGTGGCTTTGGTGATCTGGTCGCTGCAGGTTTCCCGCTTTCTTTCTTCGGTGGCCTGGGCTGACGCTCGGCTTTCGCCTGAGTCGTGGGTTGTGCCTGTTCAGGCTGTGACGGGGTTTCGTCGCGCTGAAGGGGCGCAACCTTTTCAGGGGTGGGCTGAGGTGCTTGCGCATCTCCTTTGCCAAATAGTTTTTTTAGTGCCTTGAGCACGGTTTATCTCGTAATTTGAATAGAAATTAAGCCAGGAGTGTAAAGCAAGTTACGGGCCTGGCAAATGAGGCTTGATCGAGAGGAGGGAGGGGAGTGTTGCCTGTTTTAGCCAAACAGGCAATTTCTTCCGTTGCGCTTGGCTTCATAAAGCGCTTTATCTGCACGCTCTATGTGAGTCTCGAGCGTATCCTGTTTATGCATTTCAGCCAAGCCGATTGAAATGGTAACGCCTGGTAATTTGCCGGCAGGAGAGTAAAAGTCGGCGATACTGGCAAGGCTTTCCCGCAAACGCTCGCCAATCATTCGAGCTTCAGGCTTATCCAGCTCAGGAAGCAGAATGACAAATTCTTCTCCACCGTAGCGCGACATGCTGTCCTTAGGCCTTAACTGGGAGCGCAGGGTATTGGCTACCATGCAAAGTGCGTAGTCGCCTGCCAGATGCCCATACGTATCGTTATAGCGTTTGAAATGATCCACATCGAGCATCAACAGGCAAAGCGGCTGCTGGTTGAATGCGCAGCGGGTACTTTCGCGCTCATAGAGTTGTTCAAGGCGCCTGCGATTGAACAGGCCGGTAAGCGTGTCGACATTCGCGTTGCGCTCGGTATCCAGAATGATTCGATTGTTCTGGCGGACACGCTCACACAGGATTTCAAGCAGGTTCTGAGTAGTTTTAGGAGAATGCTCCATCAGTTGGAACAGATCCTTGCGATGCAGGCCTATGACTTCGCAGACTTCATCGGCGATCACGTACGCCGTTGGCTTGTGATTGTCGAGAAAGCTGACCTCACCTGCACAGTCGCCCTCACTCAGAACGGATACAGGTTGATTATCCAGCGACTCCAGATGAACCCTGAAGCGGCCCTGGACAATCATATAAAGGTAGTGATTATGTTCGCTGGGTGACAGAAGCATCTCGCCTGGATTCAGAACACGCTTGGTCAGCGTGCGGGCCAGTTTTTCAAGGTGCGACAGATCAACATCCCGGAACAACCGTAGATGGCGTATATGCTGAAGGTTTTCCTGCCACTGAGGAATAGCCATCATCAGCATGGCATTACAAGAGTGAAAACGGCGCCAGAAGGCATGGTCGCTCCAAAACTACAGAAAGCGGACGTATAGAGATCACTTCTTGACTGAGATAAGTAAAGAAAGTTCTTCATCCATTGTTCAGTACTGTGAGCGTTATCTTGTTTTGTATATGAACTGGTACAAAGGCTCAACGACAACAGCCGTTGAGCCGTCACTCTCAAGCCAAACGGTCCTGTAACCACTGAGCGATCAGGGCGATTTCTTCCTGTGTTACTTCATGGCCCATGGGGTAGTCCTGCCATTGAACAGGCACCTGCTCTTTGGCGAGAAAATCATAGGCTTCACGTCCCAACCCCAGTGGTACAACATCATCGAGCGTGCCATGAATGCATAGCACCGGAATGTCTCGCTGAGCCTCACTGGCAAGCGTTTCCTGGAAGCCGGGTGCATAGGTCGAAAGAGCCAGTACGCCACCCAGAGGTTTGTGGGCAATGGCGAAAGCAGTATGAAACACGACTGCTCCGCCTTGTGAAAAGCCTGCTAGCACAATGCGTCGGGCATCAATGCCCATGTCCATCTGCTGCGTGATCAACTCATCGACATAGCGGGCCGACTCATCCAGTTGTGAGTGATCAATGGCGCGTGCAGGTGACATGGCCAGGATGTCGTACCAGGACGGCATGGCCCATCCGCCGTTGATACTGACTGGGCGTGAAGGGGCCTGAGGCAGTACAAAACGGGTCGTCGTGAGCACGCGCTGCACTATTTCGGCCACCGGCTGAAAATCATAACGATCTGCGCCCAGGCCGTGTAGCCAGATCACGCATGAGTCTGCGGGTTGGGGGGATTCGATGATCAGCGGAGTTATTTCAGGCATGTGTGCTCCATAAAAGTGCGTTCTGATCGGCAGCGGTAACAAATGGTGCGTTAAGAGGATGTCGCATTTATATAAATTCTTTTGCAGTCTCAGTGAAGTTTACTAAGCCGCTTCGATTCTGCCATGTCGCTATAAGTGGTCCGCCTTTTGCTGTATCTGCAATGTGTGCTTTTTGATGCACCGACAGGTAACACAACGTTGTCATGTTGTCTGGTGTATTAAAGGCCACTCGGTCAAGCAAATAAAAACAAATATTTCCAGCAGCGAGCCGAGAGCGAAGGGGTTGAACCTCTCAATTCCTCGATGGTTCTTGCGATGTATACGTTGCTCTCATGGCTGCGTACAAGCCCTAAAGGGCAAGCGGGACCGGATGCTGACTTTTATAACAACTGGAGGTTATCGATGAAAATGGTGAAATCCACCCTGGCGATTCTGACCACTGCGGCTGTATTGGGTGTCAGTGGCTTCGCCCATGCAGGTGCGACCTTGGATGCCGTGAAGAAAAAGGGCTTCGTGCAGTGCGGTATCAGTGATGGTCTGCCTGGCTTCTCCTATGCAGAGGCGGGTGGCAAGTATGCAGGTCTTGATGTTGATGTATGCCGGGCAGTGGCTGCTGCCGTATTCGGTGACGCCGAGAAAGTCCGCTATTCACCATTGACTGCCAAGGAGCGTTTCACGGCGTTGCAGTCTGGCGAAATCGATATTCTCTCCCGTAATACTACCTGGACCAGTTCACGGGACGCTGGCATGGGTATGAATTTCACGGGCGTAACGTACTACGACGGCGTTGGTTTTTTGGTCAATAAGAAGCTAGGTGTTTCCAGCGCTAAAGAGCTCGATGGTGCAACGATCTGCATTCAGGCGGGTACCACGACCGAACTGAACGTATCTGACTACTTCCGTGCCAATGGCATGAAGTACACCCCGATCACTTATGATCGTTCTGACGAAAGCGCCAAGTCCCTCGAAGCCGGACGTTGTGACGTACTGACGTCCGATCAGTCTCAACTCTATGCCCAGCGTATCAAGCTGGCGAACCCGGACGATTACGTGGTTCTGCCGGAAGTGATCTCCAAGGAGCCTCTCGGTCCTGCTGTACGCCGAGGTGATGATGAATGGTTTGCCATTGCAAAATGGTCGCTATTCGCCATGATCGGCGCTGAGGAACTAGGTATTACCTCTGCCAACGTGGAAGATATGGCCAAGAACGCCAAGAATCCTGATGTGGCTCGTATGCTGGGTGCCGAAGGCAACTTTGGTAACGACCTGAAGCTGCCCAAAGATTGGGCGGTTCAGATTGTCAAGCAGGTTGGTAACTATGGCGAGGTCTTCGAGCGTAACGTCGGCATGGGTAGCGCGCTCAAGATCAAGCGCGGCCTGAATGCTCAATGGAACAAAGGCGGCATCCTGTACGCACCTCCCGTGCGCTGATTTGCCTATCGCCGCGGCCTGGTTAATAGCCAGGTCGCGGCGTTTTGTTTCATCGCATCTCGGAAAACATCATGTCTAAATCAATAGGCACGTCTGGGTCGTTGATCAACGATCCGCGCGCTCGCGCCTGGGCGTTTCAGATACTGGCTATTGTGGCGGTCGCTGCACTTGGCTGGTACTTATTCAACAACACACAAACCAACCTGGAACACCGGGGGATTACCTCCGGTTTTGCTTTTCTTGAGCATAGCGCAGGCTTTGGCGTTAGCCAGAGTCTGATCGACTACAAGGAATCGGATTCTTATGGCCGACTCTTTCTGGTCGGCCTGGCGAATACGCTTCTGGTATCCATCCTGGGTATCATCCTGGCCACTGTGCTGGGCTTTATCATCGGTATTGCTCGTCTTTCGCCGAACTGGCTGGTACGTAAACTCGCCGCGATCTATATCGAGACCTTTCGCAACATTCCGCCACTGCTCCAGATATTCTTCTGGTATTTCGCTGTGTTGCGTCTGGTGCCTGGACCCCGACAGAGTCTCAGCTTCTTCGACACGTTGTTTCTGAACAACCGAGGACTGTACGTTCCAGCACCCGTGTCGGCAGAAGGTGTCGTACCGTTCCTGGTGGCGATTGCGCTAGCTGTTGTGGCCAGTATTGCCCTGGCGCGCTGGGTAAAGGTTCGGCGTGACAGGACCGGAAGAGGCTTTCCGCTGCTGATCTCGATTATCGCTTTGCTGATCGTTCTGCCAGGTTTGGCAGCCCTGATATTTGGTGCACCGTTCCATTGGACCGTTCCGCAGCTCAAAGGCTTTAACTTTCAGGGCGGCTGGGTGGTGATTCCTGAGCTGTTCGCCTTGCTGGTGGCACTCTCCGTTTATACCGCAGCATTCATTGCTGAAACGGTACGTTCGGGTATCCAGTCGGTGAGCCATGGTCAGACCGAGGCAGCCAATTCCCTGGGGTTGAAGCCTAGCCGGACGCTACGCCTGGTCATCATTCCCCAGTCCATGCGGGTCATCATCCCGCCACTGACCAGTCAGTACCTTAACCTGACCAAGAACTCATCACTGGCTGCAGGTATTGGCTATCCGGACATGGTGTCGCTGTTTGCCGGTACGGTACTGAACCAGACCGGGCAGGCGATCGAGACCATTGCCATCACGATGTCAGTCTATCTGGTTATCAGCCTGAGCATTTCGCTGTTGATGAACGTGTACAACAAGCGAATGGCTTTGCGTGAGCGATAAGAGGCGATCATGACTACACATACGTTCAAACCTGATCTGCCGCCGCCGAATCGCTCGGTCGGTGCGTGGGCCTGGATGCGGGCCAATCTCTTTTCCAGCATTTACAACACGCTGCTTACATTACTTGCTTTGTATCTGGTCTGGCTGTTGGTTCCGCCCATGATCAAATGGGCTTTCCTGGATGCAACGTTCAGCGGGACCGAGCGTTCCGACTGCACGCCAGGAGGCGCATGCTGGGTATTCATCAAGATGCGCTTTGGTCAGTTCATGTACGGGTTTTACCCGCCGGAGCTGCGCTGGCGTGTGGATGTGGCGCTGGTGCTCGCGGTTTTGGGTGCTGCACCGCTGTTCATCAAAGCGATGCCCCGAAAGGTAGTTTATGGCATCGTTTTTCTGATCGTTTATCCCGTTGTTGCCTGGGTGTTGCTGCATGGCGGCGTGCTGGGTCTCGACGCGGTGCCCACCAGCCGTTGGGGTGGCCTGACGCTGACACTGGTCATTGCCTCTGTAGGTATTGCCGGTGCGCTGCCGCTGGGTATATTCCTAGCATTGGGACGTCGTTCGGAGATGCCGGCCGTACGCGTGTTGTGCGTGACCTTTATCGAGTTCTGGCGGGGTATTCCGTTGATCACGGTGTTGTTCATGTCATCCGTCATGCTGCCGTTGTTCCTGCCCGAAGGTATGAGCTTCGACAAACTCTTGCGGGCACTGATTGGCGTCATCCTGTTCCAGTCAGCTTACATTGCCGAAGTCGTGCGTGGTGGTTTGCAGGCGATCCCGAAAGGGCAGTACGAAGCGGCGTCAGCCATGGGGCTGGGCTACTGGCGCGCCATGGGGCTGGTCATACTGCCTCAGGCATTGAAGCTGGTGATCCCGGGAATCGTGAACACGTTTATCGCGCTGTTCAAGGATACCAGTCTGGTGATCATCATTGGTCTGTTCGATCTTTTGAACAGCCTGCACCAGGCTACCGTTGATCCAGCCTGGCTGGGTATGTCGACCGAAGGCTATGTCTTTGGCGCATTGATTTATTGGGCTTTCTGTTTCGGTATGTCGCAGTACAGTCAGCGTCTGGAACGCCGTCTCGACACCGGCCATCGCCGCTAAGGAGCGAATCAGCATGAGTGAAAATGCCAAGACTCTGGGCATCGGTGACAAGATCATGATCCAGATGCAAGACGTGAACAAATGGTACGGTCAGTTCCACGTGCTTAAGGACATCAACCTGACGGTCCGACAGGGCGAGCGTATCGTGCTCTGCGGCCCGTCAGGGTCAGGCAAGTCGACCACGATCCGCTGTATCAATCGCCTGGAAGAGCATCAGAAGGGCAATATTGTCGTTGATGATGTAGAGCTTAATGGGGACCTGAAAAACATCGAGGCCATTCGCCGTGAAGTCGGGATGGTCTTCCAGCATTTCAATCTGTTCCCTCATTTAACGGTACTGGAAAACTGTACGCTGGCCCCTATCTGGGTACGTAAGCTACCGAAGAAGGAAGCCGAAGAAGTCGCGATGCATTATCTGAAGCGCGTACGCATTCCAGATCAGGCTCACAAGTATCCGGGACAGCTCTCCGGTGGTCAGCAACAGCGTGTGGCCATTGCCCGTGCGTTGTGTATGAAGCCCAAGATCATGCTGTTTGACGAGCCTACCTCAGCGCTTGACCCGGAAATGGTAAAGGAGGTGCTCGATACCATGATCGGCCTTGCTCAGGATGGCATGACCATGCTGTGCGTGACTCACGAAATGGGTTTTGCCCGAACGGTAGCAAACCGTGTGATTTTCATGGACAAGGGTGAAATCGTGGAGCAGGCCCCGCCGGATCAGTTCTTCGATAATCCTCAAAACGAGCGTACCAAGCTCTTCCTGGGTCAGATCCTTCACTGATCCATCAAGAAAGGCGCCTCAGGGCGCCTTTCTTATAGGCTGTTCTTTTACCGGGCCAGGCGGGAGAATACAGCTACGCTCTCTGGTTGAATGGCTTGCTGTACGTGGACGCTTTACCCTTATCCTTGACCATGACTCATCCGCTGCGGCCGTGGTTCGTCTATCTGGTCAGAGCTGAAAATGGCTCACTCTACTGCGGCATCAGCGATAACCCTCAGCGCCGTTTCAAGGCTCACCAACAAGGCAAGGGGGCTCGCTTTTTTCATTCAAGTCCTGCCAAGGCACTGGTCTATACGGAGCCGTGTGTAGACAAATCTGCAGCGCTTCGCCGTGAACGCGCCATCAAAAAGCTGAAGAAGAGCATCAAGGAAGCCATGGCAATGGCTCAGGGAGGATAGTCTTTAAAGGGTGGGGCGGTTACTCTGAGCTTCTACAATAAGAGGACGTGCGCATGACCGATCTCATCCTGCATCACTACTGGACCTCTCCGTTTGCCGAAAAAGTTCATCTGCTGATGGGTTTCAAGCAGCTGTCCTGGCGCTCCGTCATTATTCCCCGTGTCATGCCAAAGCCGGATCTCACCGCATTGACCGGCGGCTATCGTAAGACGCCTGTGCTTCAGGTTGGGGCAGATATCTATTGTGATACGGCGCTGATCGCGCAGCGCCTGGAGCAGGCTAAGGCCACGCCCACGCTCTTTCCAGAGGGCCAGGAGTTTGCCTGTCGCGCCTTTGCAGCCTGGGCCGATAGTGTAGTGTTCCAGCACGCCGTGGCACTGATTTTCCAGCCCGACGTCATCGCCGAGCGCATGGCCAATGTTCCGCCTGAGCAGGCTCACGCGTTCATGGCGGACCGTAAGGCGCTTTTCGAAAAGGGAAATGCTCCTCGGGTTACAGCAAGGCAGGCGGCGCAACATTGGCCTACCCTGATGGCACGACTTGATGAGCAATTGGCGCGCAGCAGTGGCGAATACCTCTTCAATGCTCCCTCTATCGCAGATTTCTCGCTGGCGCATTGCCTCTGGTTTTTGCAGTCAGCTCGCCAGACTGCGCCTCTGGTGGACACTTATCCTGAAGTATCCACCTGGCTAGGTCGAGTGCTGGGATTCGGTCATGGCACTTATTCCGACCTGAGCGCAGAGGAGGCCATACGCATTGCGTATGATTCCGATCCTGCCCCTATTCCAGAAGGGGAAATGTTCTTGCCGGCGGGCCTTGCTCAAGGCGATCGTGTGGCGATTTCAGCTCAGGATTATGGTCTGGAGACTGTAGAGGGTGAGTTGCTGTACGCAGGGGTGGAAGAAGTCATTTTAAGGCGCAGGGACGAGCGTGCCGGCACTGTGCACGTTCATGTTCCCAGAATAGGATTCAATATCGAAACGCGATGAGTCTGACAGGCAGAGCGATCAAACGTGTCGCCCTGTCTGGCGGTTAGTCCTTGCGACGCTTGATCTGATCCTTTAGCTGGGTAGGAACCTGCCGGATGATCAATACGTCCTGAGACTCGTCGTACTCTACCTTGGAGCCAAGCAGGTGAGCCTCGAAGCTGATGGACAGGCCCTCGGCGCGCCCCGTAAAGCGGCGGAATTGGTTAAGGGTGCGCTTGTCTGCCGGGATTTCAGGCGCAAGCCCGTAGTCCTTGTTGCGAATGTAATCATAGAATGCCTTGGGCTGCTCTTCACTCATCAGCTCCGACAGTTCATCCAGGGCAATGGGCTCACCAATACGGGCCTGGGTGCTGGCATAGTCGACCAGGGTGTCGGTTTTTTCCTTGGCTTTCTCCTCGGGCAGGTCTTCGCTTTCCACGTAGTCGCTAAAGGCTTTGAGCAGGGTGCGCGTTTCGCTGGGCGCATCAACGCCTTCCTGGCAGCCAATGAAGTCACGAAAATAATCCGAGACCTTCTTGCCGCCCTTGCCCTTGATAAAGGAGATGTATTGCTTGGACTGCTTGTTATTACGCCATTCGGAAATATTGATGCGTGCCGCCAAATGAAGCTGCCCGAGGTCCAGGTGTTTGGCGGGCGCTACGTCCAGGGTGTCGGTTACGGTTACGCCTTCACTATGATGCAGCAGGGCAATGGCAAGGTAATCCGTCATGCCTTGTTGATAATGGGCAAAGAGAACATGGCCGCCTGTTGAAAGGTTTGAGCCTTCCATAAGCTGCTTGAGGTGCTCGACGGCCTGCTGGCTGAATGCAACAAAGTTCTTGCCGCCGTCCAGATACTCATTGAGCCAGCCACTGAAGGGATAGGCACCGGACTCCTCGTGGAACAGGCCCCAGGCCTTGTTGGGTTTGGCGTTATAGCTTTCGTTGAGATCGGCCATCAGGTTTTCGATGGCCTGGGATGCCTCGAGCTCGGCTTCACGGGCATGCAGCGTAGCGGGCTGACCGTCGGGTTTCTTGTCGATCAGGTGAACGATAGCGTGGCGAATGGGCATGGGACTCTCTATCAATGAAGCGCAGGCGACATTGCCGCGAAAATCAGATGTGGCCTGATAGTGTACCGCACCCGTGCGACGGGCTTAATCGGCATTCTTGATCCAGCGTGTGCGGCGCCATTGGTCTTGAGCATCCGGTGAAAGAAAAGTCCAGGCCACCAGCCGGCTACGTTTTTGACCTTGGGACATGTCGATCGTACGGATATCTACCGCATGGACCTGCTTTAGAGCAGCCACCAGACTGTCGACATTGGAGACCTTGGACACCAGAGTACTAAACCAGAACACCTGCATACCATAGCAGGCACTGTCTTCTGCCAAGGTGCGTACAAAGCGGGCTTCACCGCCCTTGCACCATAGCTCAGCGCCCTGACCGCCGAAGTTGAGTACGGGCAATTTGCGCTTCGGGTCCAGTTTGCCAAGGTTTTTCCACTTGCGCTGACTGCCGCTGCGCGCCTCTTCCAGAGAGGTGTGAAAGGGCGGATTGCAGAGAGTTATATCGAAACGATCATCTGGGGCGATGATGTTTCGAAACGTGCGGTTCGGCTCGGTCTGCTGCCGTAACGATATAGCCTTGGTCAGCTGATTGCCTTGCAGGATGGTCTTGGCGGAGGCCAGCGCCGTTGCGTCGATATCGGCCCCAACGAAATGCCAGCCGTACTCGTGATGGCCAATCAGCGGATAGATGCAGTTGGCGCCAACCCCTATATCCAGCGCCTTGATCATAGCGCCACGAGGAACAATACCCTCATTACGTTCAGTCAGCAGGTCTGCCAAGGAATGAACATAATCTGCGCGGCCTGGAATAGGGGGGCATAAATAGCCTTCCGGGATGTCCCAGTGGGCAATTCCATAATATTGCCGGAGCAGGGCGCGATTGAAGACTTTGACAGCGGCAGGATCGGCAAAGTCGATGCTTTGCTTGCCGTAGGGGTTGATGATGACGAAGGGCGCCAGTTCAGGACAGGCCTTGATCATCTTGGCAAAATCATAGCGCCCCTGGTGACGGTTGCGGGGATGCAGAACCCCTTTATTCAGGTTGGGGGCAGCGGGGCGCTTGGGTGGCTGAGTCATGAAAAGGCTCGAACGATTAGGGGTAGCCCAGCAGGGCTTTTATGGTGGGGAGGTTGGAGCGGATCCAGCGCTTATCGATAGCGCCCCAATCACGGATGACATAATGTCCTGCATGGTTGCGAGCGCCTTCGGTCTGCTCAAATGCACAGTCGATATCCAGATCGCTCAACGCCGAAAGGGTGTCCTGTGCAGTACGTCTGGGCATGCCTGTCGCTTCCATCAGGGCCGGTACACTCGTTGCGACTCCAGAGTCGACCAGCCAGGCGACGTACAGGCGGCGGTAGAAGCTTGTCTTGGTTTTGCTTACGTCCATTGTCCAATCCTTGAGCATCCATCGATAACAAATCAAAAGGCCCGCCTAAGCGGGCCTATGGTGGCATTCAGCCGTTACAGGCTGGCGATTCGTCCACGCTGTTCGGCCAGCTTGGCGAGCGCCTGCTCGGCTTCGGCCAGCTTGGCGCGTTCTTTGGCAATCACCTCGGCTGGCGCCTTGTCCACGAAGCCGGCGTTGTTCAGCTTGCCTCCGACGCGCTTTACCTCGCCTTCCAGACGCTGGATTTCCTTATCCAGACGACCCAGTTCAGCAGCCTTATCGATCAGACCTGCCATCGGTACCAATACCTCCATCTCGCCAACAAGCGCTGTAGCAGAAAGCGGTGCCTCTTCATCGGCAGCCAGAATGCGGATCGACTCGAACTTGGCCAGCTTCTTGAGTAGGGGCTCGTTTTCGCTCATGCGTCGCTGATCTTCAGCGCTGGCATGCTTGAGCAGAATGTCGATGCGCTTGGCCATGGAGATGTTCATCTCACCACGAATCTGACGCACTCCTAGCATCAGCGCCTTGATCCACTCGATATCACCCTCAGCCGCGCTATCGATACGGGCCTCATTGGCAATGGGCCAAGTCTGCAGCATGAGGGTTTCGCCCTGTTGGCCGGCAAGCGGTGCGATGCGATGCCAGATTTCTTCCGTGATGAAAGGCATGAACGGATGCGCCAGACGCAGTGCAACCTCCAGCACACGTACCAAGGTACGGCGTGTGCCGCGCTGACGTTCGATAGAAGCGTTTTCATCCCACAATACCGGCTTCACTAGCTCCAGATACCAAGCGCAGTATTCATCCCAGATGAATTCATAGAGTGCCTGAGTAGCCAGGTCGAAGCGGAACTGTTCTAGCTGGCGAGTCACTTCAGCTTCTGTACGCTGCAGTTGAGAGATGATCCAGCGATCCACAGAAGACAATTCGACCGGTTCGTCATTGACGCCACAGTCCTTGCCTTCGGTGTTTTCCAGCACGAAGTTGGCCGCATTCCAGATCTTGTTGCAGAAATTGCGGAAGCCTTCGACACGGCCCATATCGAATTTGATATCGCGGCCGGTGGAGGCCAGGGAGCAGAATGTGAAACGCAGGGCATCAGTACCGTAGCTGGCAATGCCTTCCGGGAATTCAGCACGGGTCTGCTTGGCAATCTTTTCCGCCAGCTTGGGCTGCATCATGCCGCTGGTGCGCTTCTGCAGCAGGCTCTCCAGATCAATGCCATCAACGATATCCAGCGGGTCAAGCACGTTGCCCTTGGATTTGGACATCTTCTGGCCCTGACCGTCGCGTACAAGACCGTGAACGTAGACGGTTTTGAACGGAATCTGCCCAGTCAGGTGAGTAGACAGCATGATCATCCGGGCGACCCAGAAGAAGATGATGTCAAAGCCGGTTACCAGAACGTCGGTGGGGTGGAACGTCTTTAAAAATTCGGTCTGTTCCGGCCAGCCGAGGGTAGAGAATGTCCACAGACCCGAGCTGAACCAGGTGTCGAGTACGTCGTCGTCCTGGCGCAGCGCGATCTCGCCCAGATTGTGCTTGCTGCGGACTTCCGCTTCATCGCGACCAACATAGACGTTGCCAGCCTCGTCATACCACGCCGGAATACGGTGGCCCCACCAGAGCTGACGGCTGATGCACCAATCCTGAATATCACGCATCCAGGAAAAGTACATGTTCTCATACTGCTTGGGTACGAACTGAATAGAGCCGTTTTCCACGACCTCAATGGCTTTTTCAGCCAAAGGCTTGGTGGAGACGTACCATTGATCGGTCAGCCACGGCTCAATAACAGTGCCGGAGCGATCGCCCTTGGGTACTTTCAGCGCATGGTCTTCAATTTTTTCTAGAAGACCGGCAGAGTCGAAGGCCGCTACGATCTGCTTGCGGGCTTCGAAACGATCCAGGCCCGCGTATGCGGACGGAATCCCTGCGTCGACTTCAGTGTTTACGCTGCCATCCAGGTTGAATACTTGTGCTGTAGCAAGTACCGCTGCGTTTTTATCGAAAATATTGATCAGGGGCAGGTTATGGCGCTTGCCGACCTCATAGTCATTGAAGTCGTGAGCAGGGGTGATCTTGACGCAACCTGTGCCAAATTCTGGATCACAATAGTCGTCGCCCACGATCGGGATGCGACGGCCTACCAGCGGCAGCTCGATGAATTTGCCGATCAGTGCCTTGTAGCGCTCATCTTCAGGATGTACCGCTACGGCGGAGTCGCCCAACATGGTTTCCGGGCGGGTCGTGGCAACGATCAGGTAATCCTTGCCCTCTGCCGTCTTGGCACCATCAGCCAGGGGATAGCGCAGGTTCCACAATGAGCCTTTCTCATCATGGTTCTCGACTTCCAGATCGGAGATAGCCGTATGCAGCTTGGTATCCCAGTTGACCAGGCGCTTGCCGCGATAAATCAGGCCGTCCTCGTGTAGACGGACAAAGGCCTCCTTGACTGCTTCAGACAGACCGTCATCCATCGTGAAGCGTTCGCGTGACCAGTCTACGGAAGAGCCCAGGCGACGAATCTGGCGAGTGATGTTGCCGCCAGACTCGTTTTTCCATTCCCAGACTTTCTCTAGAAACTTCTCGCGACCCAGATCATGACGGCTGACGCCCTGCGCACTCAATTGGCGCTCCACCACCATCTGGGTGGCAATGCCTGCGTGGTCCGTACCGGGCTGCCACAGGGTATTGCGGCCCTGCATGCGGCGGAAGCGGATCAGGGCGTCCATGATGGCATTGTTAAAGCCATGGCCCATGTGCAGGCTGCCGGTGACGTTGGGCGGCGGAATCATAATGGTATAGGGCTCGCCGGAGCCCTGAGGCGCGAAGTATCCCTTGGATTCCCAGGTCTGGTACCAAGAGGTTTCGATGTCGTGTGGCTGGTAAGTCTTGTCCATGTACGTTGGCAAAGGCGTCTGAAGAGGGAAAGCCTTTGAGTATAACGGGGATAACGGTCAGGTGCGATTGATCGCAACACTGACCGTCTTGTAATCAGACCTGCTCGCGCTGCCTGATCAGTTCATCGAGGCGGGCATCCAGGCGTTTTTGCAGTTCGGCTTCAACTTTAGGTGCGAATTCGGCAATGACCTCCTGGAGTATGAGGCGCGCTTCCTGGCGAAGTAGCTCCTCCAGGGATTCCTCATCCTGTCGAGAAACGCGCTCCGGCTCGATCTGATCAAGCAGCGGAGGAATAGCGCTTAGCCGTTCAATAGAGGGTACGACTACATCGGACAGTACAGGAATACCATCCTGGTCCAGCCGGTCGGTAAGCATGGGAAGGTCGTGTTTATCCAGTAGCTGGCGGATCGATTCCAGATCATTCATGAGATGTGCCGGGCGAGGCGGGAGGTCTTTGTCCATGATTGTCAGACTCGCGGCAGACGATGGTCTTGTAAAGCATAGCCGCGCTCTCGGTAAAAGCGGAAATTCTCACGAGCCGCTTTGCGTATTGAAGCCTCTTCGATGACCAGTTCGGCAATTCTGCTGAAGCCGGCAAAAAAAGCAGGAATACGAGTATCCAGGTTGATCAACAGTTCGCCGGTTCGCTCCTGTTGGGTGTCAATACCCAGCAAGATTGGGCTATCCGGCTTGTCCTCGGCAAAATCGTGAGGCAGGAAGCTGTCGGGACGGAAGTCCCAAAGCCGTTCGTCCAGCTGACTGCGTTGGGCTTCGTCAGCGCAATGGATATACGTCTGCATCTGCTGTCTCCACGCTTTTTCGGCGAGGCGGCATGCAAACGTCAGTCGGGCGTCAGGGTCGTCGCTGGGAAGAACATAGAAGTCGACACGGGTCATGTCTGGCTCCGGAGTATGGCTGGCAGCAGCGGCGCGATAGGGAAGCGAACCCTATCGCGCTGCACCGATTCAGCCTTGGCTGCGGTCTAGCAGATACTGCATAAGCAATGGGACGGGGCGGCCGGTAGAGGCCTTGTCCTTGCCGCCACTGATCCAGGCGGTGCCAGCGATATCCAGGTGAGCCCATTTGTAGTTCTTGGCAAAGCGCGACAGGAAGCACGCTGCCGTAATGGTGCCTGCTTTAGGGCCACCAATGTTTGCGATATCAGCGAAGGGACTGTCGAGTTGCTCTTGATACTCATCATGCAGAGGCAACTGCCATACGCGGTCATCAGCCGCATCGCCGGCGGCTTTGATCTGCTGGATCAGGTTGTCATCGTTACCTAGCAGGCCGGATACAACCGACCCCAGGGCTGTGACGCAGGCGCCGGTCAGTGTAGCGATATCGATCACGGACTGGGGCTTGAAGCGCTCGGCATAGGTTAATGTATCGCACAGCACCAGACGGCCTTCAGCGTCTGTATTGAGGATTTCCACCGTCTGACCGCTCATGGTTGTGACGATGTCGCCAGGGCGGGTCGCCGTTCCACTAGGCATGTTTTCGGCGCAAGCCAACAGGCCTACCAGGTTGATTGGGAGCTTGAGCTCGAGCGCGGCACGGAATGTACCCAGTACGCTGGCAGCACCACACATGTCGTATTTCATCTCATCCATGCCCTGGCTGGGCTTGATGCTGATGCCGCCGGTATCGAACGTAATGCCTTTGCCGACCAGAACATGGGGGGCTGTGTCTTTTGCAGCACCCTTGTATTGAAGCACTACCAGGCGGGGCGGTTGCTGGCTGCCTTGTGCCACGGCGAGAAACGAACCCATGCCCAGCTCGCGCATCTTCTTTTCGTCCAGTACATCGACTTTGAGGCCGGTTTCCTTGTACTGCTTGCCAAGTGCTTTGGCTTCGTCCGCAATGTAGGCGGGGTTACAGATGTTTGGCGGCAGGTTGCCAAAATCCTTGGCATAGGCAACGCCTGCAGCAATGGCCTGGGCGTGGGCAAGGCCTCGCTCCATGTCAACTTGAGCGGCCTTGCTGCCTGCCAGAATGATTTTCTTCAGAGCACGAGGCTCGGCTTTCTTGCTCTTGAAACGATCGAAAACATACAGGCCATCCGCCAGCGTTTCAGCCAGCAGGCGAGCCTTCGCATAGCTGTCACGCTGCTTGACGTTTACATCGCCGAGGAAGAAGGCGGCATCAGTACCGCCCAAACCTTTGAGTACGCCTAATGCTGCGCTGACCACTTTGCGATATGCGCGATCGCCCAGGCCTTCTTCAGTATTTCCAGTGCCCACCAGCAAAACGCGCTCGGCTTTCAGACCGGTAACGCCGGTCAGCAGCAGCGTCTGCCCCGGTTTGCCTGCCAGATCACCGCGCTTGACTGCAGCGCTCAGGGCGCCACCGGTAGCGGTATCGATCGCGGCCGCCGAGGCGTCCATATAACCATGTTCACCAACAGCAAGAACCAGTGTGGCTGTTTTCAGTGTTTCCGGACTTGCACTTTTAACGAGAAATTCCATTACGAGAAGCTCCCCAAGACAAACGAGTAGGTTTGCAGGATAATGCCAGCTATTTTCGCCGGGGCCGCCCTGCGGGCTGCCTTGCGCGGGTCGGTTTAGCAACGGCGGCTAGTTTGAGCGTACGCGCCTGAGCCTGACAACCCTGGAGAGCCTTGTTTGATCGTCTTTCGTTATCTAGCACGTGAAGTTCTCACCACCATGGGCGCGGTAAGCGCCGTTTTGCTGGTGATCATCATGAGTGGTCGCTTCATTAAATATCTGGCTCAAGCTGCGCAGGGTATCCTGGATCCTGGCGCCTTGATGATGATCATGGGATACCGGATTCCCGGTTTCTTAGAGCTGATTCTGCCGCTTGGTCTATTTTTGGGGATTCTGCTCTCCTATGGCCGTCTGTACCTGGAAAGTGAGATGACGGTCCTTTCCGCTACCGGAATGAGTCAGCAACGCCTCCTGGCCTATACGATGGCACCGGCAACACTCATTGCGCTTGTTGTTGCCTGGTTGAGTCTGTCGCTGACCCCTATGGGCGTTCAGCGTGTGGGTGAGATCCTGAATCAGCAGGATGCGCTGACCGAGTTCGACACCCTGGCGCCCGGTCGCTTCCAGTCGCTGCGTGATGGCTCGCGGGTGACCTATACCGAAGCGCTCAGCAATGATCGTACCCAGCTCTCGGGCGTCTTTATTTCTGAAAAGAATGAAGCCAAGGCCGGGTCTGATCGGGGCATTGGTGTGCTGATCGCCGATAAGGGCCACCAGGAAATCCATTCCGATGGCAGTCGTTACCTGATTCTGGAAAGTGGTTTCCGGTATGACGGTACCCCAGGCCAGGCGGACTATCGTGCGGTTCAATACGATACCTACGGAGTGTTGCTTCCTAAACCTGAAGTCAGTACGGATGTAGGTGCACGCGAAGCGATTCCGACACGTGCCCTGATGTCCAGTGATGACATCCGTCAGAAGGCCGAGCTGCAGTGGCGTCTTTCCATTCCGGTGCTGGTTTTCATCGTGACGCTGATTGCCGTGCCGTTATCGCGTGTCAATCCACGTCAGGGACGCTTCCTTAAACTACTGCCCGCCATCCTGCTTTATATGGCCTACCTTTCCCTGCTGATTGCCGCCCGTGGTTCGCTCGATAAGGGCAAGCTTCCGCCTGCCATCGGTCTTTGGCCGGTTCATCTGTTGTTTCTTGCGTTAGGTTTGCTGCTGGCCTTCTGGGAGCCGTTGCGCCTGTCCATGCGCCGCCGTGCTACGGAGAAAGGTCATGAGTAAACTCGATCGTTATATAGGTCGCTCGGTTCTAGTCAGTATTCTGGCTGTTCTTGGCGTTATTCTTGGATTGGCCTTGCTGTTTGCCTATATCGATCAGCTAGGGGATTTCGATGATAACTACGGCGCCCTGCAGGCGCTTACGTATGTACTATTGACTGGCCCGCGGCGGGCTTATGAGCTCCTGTCCATGGCAGCGCTGATAGGCTGTCTGATTGGCCTGGGCTCGCTGGCCAGTAGCAGCGAGCTGATCATCATGCGAGCCGCTGGTGTCTCGCTGGCTCGAATTGTCTGGGCTGTCATGAAGCCTATGCTGCTGATCATGCTTGCAGGCGTGCTTATTGGTGAATATGTCGCTCCCTGGTCGGAAAACATTGCTCAGAGCAACCGTGCAATGGCGCAGGGCGGCGGTGATGCCCAGAGTTCCAAGCATGGCCTGTGGCATCGTCAGGGGCGTGAGTACGTTCATATCAATGCGGTGCAGCCCAACGGTGTTCTGTTTGGTATTACACGTTATCAGTTTGATGAGCAGCGCCATTTGCTGTCGGCAAGTTTTGCCAAGCGTGCCGAGTACCGAGGCGACCATTGGGAGCTGCAAACGATCTCCACGACCCACTTCCGTGATCGTCACACCGAGGTCATAACAGCTCCAACAGAAAATTGGGACATCGAACTGACACCACAAATACTCGACACCGTTGTGATGGAGCCCGATGCTTTGTCCATTTCTGGTTTGTGGTGGTACATCCATTACCTGGCGGATCAGGGGCTTAATAATGCCTCTTACTGGCTGGCGTTCTGGGGCAAGGTATTCCAGCCGCTGGTGACAGCAGCACTTGTATTAATGGCCATTTCATTCATCTTCGGCCCGCTGCGCTCGGTAACATTGGGTCAGCGTATTTTTACCGGTGTGGTAGTAGGATTCGTATTCCGTATTGCTCAGGACCTGTTGGGGCCCTCCAGTCTGGTATTTGGATTCTCACCCATATTGGCGGTCCTGGTGCCTGCAGGAGTCTGTGCATTGGCAGGCATATGGTTATTGCGTAAAGCGGGCTGATGTCCTCACGAAAAAGGCTGAACATTCATCTGTTTGGCCTTTTTTGTGTCCTACTCCAAGATATGTATGGTTTGACTCTTGGAAGCCAGATCAGACCAGCTTCGCTTGCGTGTATCGACGAGTATCCATAAAAGGCCTACCCCCAGGCAGAGATACGAGAAAAGAGCGGCGGCGAAGCGCAGGGCGGCTTGAGGCAGACTAATCCTTGTGCCGTCGGTATTTTGTATTCGGATCTTCCAGGCCTGCATGCCGAGCGTTTGGCCGTTATGTATCCAGTAGCCCGCAAAGTAAGCAAAGCTGACCAATACAATCAGGATGCTCAATATAGGGTCGCCTATTAGCTCCCCTTGTTCGGCCATTGCCTTGAGACGGGAACCTCCCATCCAGGCAGCCAACCCGCCGAAATAACCCAATGTAGCCACCATTACCAAGGCAACAAGCAGGATGCTGTCATAGAGGCTTGCAGCTAGTCGCCTGGCAAGACCGGCGGGTGGGTATTTTCTGGTAGGCAGAGATAGGGTTCGTGGCATGAGGCGTTGCTGTTCGTAATAAGCGTTCTACTGCAACACCTGGTAGTTAGCATGGCAAGCCTGTCTTTCCTCGAAAGGCTTACAGCAATAAACCGTCCTGAGGGTGTAGAGGGGGCGGGAGGTCTCGTTCATCCAGCAGTTCAAGCAGGGAGATTTCCAGACCTCTGCACATGGCATTGAGTGGCAGGTCGTTTGGCATCTTATCGAAAGGGTCCGCTATCTGATCTCCCAGGGCATCCAGTCCAAAAAAGGTATACGCCAGTACACAAACAGCAAGTGGGGTAAACCAGCCAATGCTATCTACCAGGCAGAACGGCAGTAGAAAACAGTAAATGTGTACGGTGCGATGCAGCATCAGAATATAGGGATAGGGGATAGGTGTATTTCTGATGCGTTCACAGCCTCCCAGCACATAGGAGAGACGACTGATCTGTTGATCTACAGAGCTAAGAAGAATTTCGCTGGAGTTGTGTTGCCGCATCAACTGACTGATGTTCTGTCCAATAAGACCCAGTATCACATTAGGTCGATTGGCGGCTGCCAGCGCCCGGGCGCAATCGTTCTGTGTCAGAAGGCGCTTCAGGTCGGGCGTTGGGTCATCGTTTCTCAAGTGGTCGCGAAGCGCATGGCTGAATGCGGTCAGTTGAAGGGCTATGGAGCGTCGCTCTTCAACAGTCATTCCAGGAAAAAAACTCAACGTTTGCCGCACTAGGTTGCGAGAGACGATGAGCAGTTCTCCCCACAGGGCCCGCGCTTCCCAAAAGCGCTGGTAGGCCACGCTATTACGAAAGCCCAAGAATATCGCTAGCGTCAGTCCCCAAAGTGTAAAAGGCGTAGCTGTCAAAATAACCTTGTAGTGGTAGAGGGTGCCATGCGTGGCTACGACAAAGGAGCTTAGCAGCACCGTGTAGAGCACTCGCTTCCAGATGGCGGGAATAATGGAGCCTTTCAGAGAAAACAGCAGCACCCATAGCGATGGGGTCTGAGGGCGTACGATCATGCTAACCCTTATGCTCAAATACCAAACGGTGGGAAGTGGGCGTCAGCCGAGTGCCGCTAGCATTCGGAAATATCACCATAAAGACGCAGGGTTCGTTCCTGAATTTCTTCCTTTATCTCATCGGCGACAGCCTTGAGCAGAACGGCATGATGAAGCTGGGTGGCGTGTAGATCCCTCTCGACAATGATGCCGTGGGGTGTCGTGACAATGACTCTGGCGAAATTCTCATCTCTTTCCAGGCATTCCACCTTGCCTTCGCAAGCGAGTTGACTGACTAATGCGGCCAGCAGGTTCTTCATATCCATATCCCCTCAGATGTATCAGAATGACATGACTTCCGGTCCCTGAGTTCTCGCCGTTTGGCGGAAGAGGCTTGGAGGAGTGTGCCTGGCGTTCATGCACTATTAAAAAGCCTCGTGCAAGACGAGGCTTTAAAAACAAAGCGTCAACCGGCTTTTAGTTACCAGTGGGGCGCGGACCTGTAATACCTCGGCGCAGGCTTGTGATAATGGGCACGATGACGTGGCGGTGGAGCGTAATAGTGCCTTGCGTGGAACCTATGGTAGTGCAGCCTTTGAAGCTGACGGTAAGCAATAGGGGCTTTGTAAGTCTCATGAGTCGGCGGCCCGTAAACCCGCTCACGCTCAAAAGCCGCGGCTTCACCTGCACTGATAAGGCAGCCGATGAGTAAGGCTGCCTTCAATGTTTGACCTAGCATACGTACCTCCTTCAGCAAGAGCTTTTGCCTCGCTGCTATAAAGCACCGTACGGCTGTCACGTGACGTCAAGGCAGGTAAAGGTTGGGTAAAGCGGTGAGGCAGGAAGACCGCTCAAGCCTGCGTTAAACGGTACAGAACGATGCACAGAGAGATCGGGAGGATAAATCTTTCGCGTTGGCTTGTAATGATCTACTCCAAGGCACGCCTGAGGCGCTTTATACCAAGGAAGTAGTTATTACTTGGGAGAACCAGAAGAGGGCAGAATAGTGAGGCACAAAAAAACCGGCTCTAAGGCCGGTTCTTCTGATGTTTCGGGACTTGGTGGGAAGTCCTGAAAACTTTGTATGGTGCCTCGGGAGAGACTCGAACTCTCACTCTGTCGCCAGAAACGGATTTTGAATCCGCCGCGTCTACCGATTCCGCCACCGAGGCAATGGCGGCGCAGTATAGGGATGAGATTGTTTCGAGTCAACGCTTTAAATGGTCTTATTTCATCTCTTCCGGTAAGCTGTGCGACCTTTCGAGATGAGCCTGCATGCAAGTTTCCGATTTTTATTTTGAACTACCTGAATCGCTCATAGCACGTCATCCGCTATCCGAGCGCCGCGCAAGCCGGCTGCTGGTGCTGGACGGACCTTCTGGAGCGATCAAACATCAGCAGTTTTCCGACCTGCTGGACTATCTGCGTCCAGAGGATCTCATGATCTTCAACGATACGCGGGTTATTCCTGCGCGATTGTTTGGGCAAAAAGCCAGTGGCGGAAAGCTTGAAATACTTGTCGAGCGTGTCCTGGATGAATTCAGGGTCTTGGCTCATGTGCGTTCCAGCAAGTCTCCCAAGCCGGGTGCAATCATCCATGTCGAGGGTGGCGGAGAGGCGGAAATGCTGGCGCGGCATGATGCGCTGTTTGAGCTGCGCTTTGCAGAGCCTGTGCTGGGGCTTCTGGAGCGGGTAGGGCACATGCCGCTGCCGCCCTACATTGATCGCCCGGACGATGAAGAGGATCGTGAACGGTATCAGACCGTTTATGCCCGCAATGCAGGGGCTGTGGCTGCACCGACGGCAGGGCTGCATTTTGACGAAGCCATGCTGCAAGCCATTCGCGAAAAAGGTATCGAAACCGAATTCGTGACGTTGCATGTGGGGGCCGGTACGTTCCAGCCCGTTCGGGTCGATCGCATCGAAGATCATCATATGCATCGAGAGTGGCTGCAGGTCAGTCAGGCGGTCGTCGATGCCGTCGAGCGCTGCAAGGCGCGGGGTGGGCGCGTCATTGCAGTGGGCACGACCAGTGTCCGCTCCTTGGAAAGCGCTGCGCGTGACGGTCAGCTCAAGGCTTTTAGTGGCGATACGGATATCTTCCTCTATCCTGGCAAACCTTTTCACGTTGTCGATGCGCTGGTGACCAACTTTCACCTGCCCGAGTCGACGTTGCTGATGCTGGTTTCGGCTTTTGCAGGTTATCCCGAGACAATGGCCGCCTACGCCGCTGCCGTTGAGCAAAACTACCGTTTCTTTAGTTATGGTGATGCCATGTTCATTACCCGTAACCCAAACGCCAAAGGGCCAGAGTCCTGAAATGAGTTTCATGAAGTTTGAGTTGCTGGCGACCGAAGGCCGGGCCCGTCGAGGCCGACTGAGCTTTCCTCGCGGCGTAGTCGAAACCCCTGCGTTCATGCCGGTTGGCACATACGGCACCGTCAAAGGCATGTTGCCACGGGACATTGAGGCGATTGGGGCACATATCATCCTGGGGAATACATTCCACCTGTGGCTGAGGCCTGGGGTCGAAGTCATTGGTCGTCACGGCGATCTGCATGACTTCATGCAATGGAAGGGCCCTATCCTTACGGATTCTGGCGGCTTTCAGGTATTCAGCCTGGGGGCGCTGCGCAAGATCAAGGAAGAGGGCGTCTACTTTGCGTCGCCAGTCGATGGTGCCAAGGTCTTCATGGGGCCGGAAGAGTCCATGGCCGTTCAGCGAGCGCTGGGATCGGACATCGTCATGATCTTTGATGAGTGCACGCCGTATCCTGCCGACTTCGATACAGCCAAGCGCTCCATGGAGCTGTCGCTGCGCTGGGCCAAGCGTTCACGTGTAGCCCATGGCGATAGCCCTTCGGCGTTATTTGGCATTGTCCAGGGCGGAATGCATGAGGAGCTACGTCTGCGTTCGCTGGAGGGGCTGGAAAACATCGGTTTCGATGGTTACGCCATCGGCGGGCTTTCAGTGGGAGAGCCGAAGGAAGAAATGATCAGGGTTCTGGACTTTCTTCCGCCGCATCTGCCTGCTGACAAACCTCGTTACCTCATGGGTGTTGGAAAGCCGGAAGATCTGGTCGAAGGTGTGCGGCGTGGCGTCGACATGTTTGATTGTGTAATGCCTACACGTAACGCACGTAATGGGCATTTATTCATTGATACCGGCGTTCTCAAGATTCGTAATGCTGTCCACCGGCATGACGATTCACCCTTGGATCCGACCTGCGACTGCTATACCTGCCGCAACTTTTCCCGTGCTTATCTGCATCACTTGGATAAATGCGGCGAAATGCTAGGCAGCATGCTGAATACAATCCATAACCTGCGTCACTATCAACGGCTGATGTCTGGTTTACGTGATGCTATTCAACAGGGTAAATTGGCCGACTTCGTCGATTCCTTCTATGCGCGCCGCGGCTTGCCTACCCCGCCGTTGGCAGATTGATTTCCAGACTTTGCAACAGGAGTTATTGCAATGAGCTTTCTGATCCCCGCTGCCTATGCCCAGGAGACTGCTCCGGCGGCTGCCGCACCAGGTGGTGAATATATTCAATTCATTTTCCTGATCGGTTTCGTGGTCATTTTTTACTTTCTGATCTGGCGTCCGCAGGCCAAGCGTGCCAAGGAGCACAAGAACCTGCTGGGCAATCTGCAGAAGGGTGACGAAGTGGTAACGTCCGGTGGTATCGCTGGACGTGTAGTAAAGGTGACGGATGATTTCGTGGTTATCGAAGTATCCGATACTGTCGAACTCAAGTTCCAGAAAGGTGCGATTGCCGCTACGTTGCCCAAGGGCACGTTGAAAGCAATCTAATCCTACCTCTAGGTATATGCACGGGGCGCGCAAGGCGCCTCGTTTCTTAATCCGGGCGGTGTCATGCTCAATAAATATCCCTTATGGAAATACCTGCTGATCCTGGCAGTGCTGGTGGTCGGCTTCATTTATTCCGCGCCCAATCTCTACCCCGATGATCCTGCTATTCAAATCAGCAGCTCAAGCACGGAACTGTCGGTGAGTCAGGCGGAATTGGATAACATTACCAAGGCGCTGGCCGACGCCAATATCAGCGTAAAGGCTGTCGATCTTGCCAGTGACGGTAAGCGCGGGCTCATTCGGTTGAGTAAGGCAGATGATCAATTGCCGGCTCAGGACGTAGTGCGCAAGACCTTGGGTGATGACTATGTCGTTGCGCTTAACCTAGCCCCGACTACGCCCGAATGGCTGCGCAAGCTTGGCGCAAGTCCAATGAAGTTGGGTCTTGACCTGTCGGGTGGCGTGCATTTCCTGCTATCGGTTGACATGGATAAGGCTGTCGATGCGCGTATGAAGGTGTACGACAGCGAAGTGAAGACACTGCTTCGTCGCGAGAGAGTTCGGTACCGCAGTCTTCCCCAGCAGGACAATGTCATTCAGCTGGGCTTTGCTGATGCGCAAGCACTGGAACAAGCGTCCGATCTGATCCGGAAGAATTACAACGACTTCGTTCTGACAAATGAAGCGCGTGACAATCTTCGGGTGTTACGTCTTGAACTGTCTCAGGCGAAGCTGACGGAGATTCGTGAATATTCCATCAAACAGAACCTTACTACTGTTCGTAACCGTGTGAACGAGCTGGGTGTGGCCGAGCCGCTTGTTCAGCGTCAAGGTGCCAACCGTATTGTAGTAGAGTTGCCTGGCGTACAGGACACTGCAGAGGCGAAGCGTATTCTCGGCAAGACGGCGAACCTGGAGTTCCGTCTGGCAGCAACGCAAGATACTCCGCGCAGTGCTACAGAAAGCTTTGAGTTCCGTGATGCCGGTCGTCAATCCGTTCCGCTGGAACGCAGTGTAATCATCACGGGTGATCAGGTTACAGACGCTTCTGCAAGCTTTGATGAAAATGGTCGCCCGCAAGTGAACATCAAACTGGATGGTCACGGTGGTGATCTGATGAGTCGTGCTACGCGTGGGAACATTGGGCGCAGCATGGCCGTTGTGTTCATTGAGCAGAAGCCGGTGACTCGCTACGAGCGTCAGACCGTTAATGGTGTTGAAAAGGATGTCGCCGTACCAAGCTTCCAGGAAGATCGCCGTATTATCAGTCTGGCTACCATCCAGTCAGCGCTGGGCAACAGTTTCCGTATTACAGGACTGAATGGTTCTGGTGAAGCCTCCGAGCTTGCGCTGCTGTTGCGTGCTGGTGGTCTTGCCGCGCCCATGTATTTCGCTGAGGAGCGAACGCTGGGCCCAAGCCTTGGTGCAGATAATATTGCCAAGGGCCTTGATGCTGCGCTCTGGGGAATGGCTTTTGTCTCCCTGTTTATTATCGTGATCTACCGCGTCTTTGGTGTGATCGCGACAGTGGCGTTGGGCTTCAACATGGTTCTTTTGATCGGGTTGATGTCTGTCCTTAATGCAACGCTTACGCTGCCAGGTATTGCCGGTATCGTTCTGACAATGGGTATGGCGGTTGATGCCAACGTATTGATCTTCTCGCGTATCCGCGAAGAACTGGCGAATGGTATGCACGTACAGCGAGCCATTCATGAAGGTTTCAGCAGGGCGTTCAGTGCGATTGTCGATGCCAACCTGACTACGCTTCTCGTCGGCGCGATCCTGTTTGCAATGGGCACCGGCCCGGTCAAGGGCTTCGCTGTCACAATGTCGCTCGGTATTTTCACCTCCATGTTCACAGCCATCATGGTGACTCGCGCAATGGTCAACCTGAGCTTTGGCGGCCGTAACATCAAGAAGCTGTGGATTTGAGGAGCTGCGATGAAACGAACCATTAATTTCATGGGCGTGCGCAATGTTGCTTTCGCCCTGACACTGGTGCTCACATTGATTGCCATTGGTAGCCTGGCTATCAAGGGACTCAATTTTGGCTTGGATTTCACAGGCGGAACCCTGATTGAGCTGCGTTATGAGAAAGCAGCGGATTTGGGAAGCATTCGTACTCAATTGGAGCGTTCGGGCTTTAAGGATGCTGTTGTTCAGAGCTTTGGTGCGACTACCGATGTGCTGGTACGTATGCCTGGCGATGATGCGCAGCTAGGTCAGAAGGTTGCGGCTGCGCTGCAGCAGGCCAGTAACGATAATCCGGCTTCTGTTACGCGTGTCGAGTTCGTAGGTCCCCAGGTAGGGGAAGAGCTGCGGGACCAAGGTGGACTCGGAATGCTTCTGGCGCTGGGCGGGGTATTGCTTTACGTCGGCTTTCGTTTCCAATGGAAGTTTGCGTTGGGCGCGATCCTGTCTCTCGTGCACGACGTTATTGTTACGCTTGGCGTGCTGTCGTTCTTCCAGGTTACGTTCGATCTGACCGTTCTGGCTGCAGTACTGGCTATCATTGGCTATTCATTGAACGACACCATCGTGGTGTTTGACCGGGTACGTGAAAACTTCCGTGTTTTACGCAAAGCAAGCCTGATCGATAACATCAACATCTCTACTACGCAGACACTTCTCAGAACCTTGGCGACATCCATTTCCACATTGTTGGCAATTACAGCATTGTTGGTTTTTGGAGGCGATAACCTCTTCGGTTTCTCGGTTGCCTTGTTTATTGGTGTGCTCGCAGGAACTTATTCTTCGATCTATATCGCAAACGTTGTGTTGATCTGGCTGAATTTGAACTCGGAAGACCTGATACCACCAGCAGCAAAGGAACTTGATGACAGGCCTTGATGTCCAAGGCTTGGAATAAGGTGGATGCCTTGTTGGTAAATCAGGAGAGATTGACGTGAATAAATCGATGCTCGTTGGAACGGTATTGGGCGCAGTTCTGGTTACGGCTGGAGGTGCTGTTGCCTATGGTGTTTCAGATCGAGGTCCAAAGTTCGCTGAGGTCGTAGCCGTCCAACCGGTCAAGGAAACGATCAAAACGCCCCGTGAAGTCTGTAAGGATGTAGCGGTTACACATCGCAGGCCTGTACAGGATCAGCATCAGATTGCCGGAACTGCCATCGGCGCTGTAGTCGGTGGTCTGCTGGGTAATCAGGTCGGTGGGGGTAATGGCAAGAAGCTTGCTACTGTCGCCGGGGCTGTGGGTGGAGGTTACGTAGGTAACAAAACCCAGGAGCACATGCAGAACTCCGATACCTATACCACCACGCAAAAGCGCTGCAGCACGGTTACAGACGCGAGCGAAAAAGTGGTGGCTTACGACGTCAAGTATCTGCTGGATGGCAAGGTGGGGCAGGTCCGCATGGATCGTGATCCCGGTAAGCAGATCCCTGTGCAGGGTGGTCAGCTGGTACTGGCCGAGCAGACTGCTTCCGTACAGTAAGAAAAGTGACCACAAAAAACCCGCCATATGGCGGGTTTTTTTATGCTCGAATCAGTCAATGTACTCGAAGAGTTTCACGATCCTTTGAACACCAGAGACGCTCTGAGCAACGTTTGTGGCCAGATTGGCTTCTTGATGCGTCACCAGGCCAAGCATGTAAACAATGCCATTTTCCGTGACTATCTTGATGCGAGAGGCAGGCACACTGTTATCAGTAAGCATCTTGCTTTTGATCTTTGTGGTAATCCAGGTGTCGTTGTTGCGAGCTAGCAAAGAAGAGGGCTCAAGTACCTGGAGTTCGTTATGAACCAGCTTTACACGTTGTACGTTGCGCGCAACCTGCTCGGCCTGTGCCTTGAGTTCTGGACGCGGAGTCTGGCCGGCCAGTAGAACTACTCCGTTATAGCTGACAACGACAATATGCGACTTATCCAGGTCAGGGTTGGCCTTGGATATATTCACTTTTGCCTTGGTCTCGATCAGTGAATCATCAATCTTGCTACCGATGGTCCGCGTGCCGCGGTTGTCCGCGATGGGGTCGTCACGGGTTGCGCTTAGAAAGCCGCTGCAGCCGCTGAGTACGACGGTGAGGGCGAGGCAGGACAGTGCCAAGCATTTTTTCATTCTTCACTCCCGAACAGTTGCTGATCTATCTGGTCGCACAGGCAGTGGATGACTAGCAGATGCACTTCCTGAATGCGTGCTGTTACTTTGGCTGGGACGCGAATCTCGATATCTTCTGGCAGAAGCAGCGAGGCCATGCCGCCCCCGTCTCGCCCGGTAAGCGCTACAACCGTCATCTCGCGGTCATGAGCGGCTTGTATGGCCTGGATTATATTGGCTGAGTTTCCGCTGGTGGAAATGGCAAGCAGTACATCGCCAGGCTGGCCCAACGCCCGAATTTGCTTTGAGAAGACTTCGTTGTAGCTATAGTCGTTCGCAATTGAGGTCAGGGTCGAGCTGTCGGTTGTCAAGGCGAGGGCGGGCAGGCTTGGGCGCTCACGCTCAAAACGATTGAGAAGCTCTGATGAAAAATGCTGGGCATCTCCTGCGGAGCCACCATTTCCACAGGACAGGATTTTTCCTTCATTCAATAGTGCATTGACCATTACCTGGCTGGCATGCTCGATGTGAGGAACAAGCACATCCATGGCCTGACGCTTGGTCTCAATGCTGTCCAGGAAAAGTTTGGTAATGCGGGCTTGCGTGTCCATCGGGTTTGCTTGACCTTGTAAAACTACTCAGGAATCGAATGCGTTCTTGATCCATTCGAGATGCGAAGAGGTACTGCCGACAGCAGGGCTGAGCGCAACAACATCAAAGCGGCAAGGAGATTTAGCCCAACAAGACTCGCTTTGAAGAAAAAGCTGTGCGGTTGCAATCAGACGTTGACGCTTTCTGGCGTCAATGCTTTCAACGGCTCCGCCCCAGGCAATATGACGCCTGGAGCGTACTTCCACAAATACTACTGTATCCCTGTCGAGCATGACCAGATCAAGCTCGCCGCTACGCCGCGACCAGTTGCGGACTACAAGTTTGAGCCCTTGTTTCTGCAGGTAGGCAAGCGCTTGATCTTCGGCGGCCTGACCACTTTCTCGCGTCGTGGTTTTCACAGCGTACCGGATTGTGAAACAGGCTGAACCTGCCCATTGACGAACTGGGCCCAAGGTAGTCTGCGCACCACGCGCTGCGTTGGGCTTAGCGTCAGGTCACCTGACAGGCCATTTATTTGCGTATTGGGGAGCGCCTTGAGCTGTGGCAGACGAGTAGAAAGCAAGTAGGCATCTGCTCCCATGGCATATAGACGACCCAGGCTGCTGGACGCTTGGGGCCACTGGGTGACAACCTTGCGGCGAACAGGATCGTTGGTATTGAGCAGCCACGGTGTTTCACAGAACTGAATTCCGTTCAGGTCCTGATCCTGAGCAGGGTTGCTGCTGCCGGAATACAGGTGTGAAGTGGCGTAGACGGGTATATCTCCAGCATATTGATACGCCAGCGTAGGCTTGATCTGGCGAGCCTGTTGGGGTGTTGCTGCAAGGAAGATAAAGTCGATGCTTTGCCCGCCCTGACGGTTTTGCAGCAGACGCGTAATCTGGCGTGCCAGCTCTACCGGCTGATCGATTCGCTCGGCTCCAAGCAGCATGCCGCCTTTTGCCCGCCACTCCTGGTCAAAGGCTGCCAGTACACGGTCGCCCCAATCGCCGCGCGGAACCATCGCTACCGCAGTGTGCTTGCCTTCTTCCGCTGCGCGGTCGGCCGCTTCGCGTGCCTCATCCTCTGCCGCCAGACCGAACTGATAGAGCTGCTTTGGGCCTACGCCTTGGCTGTCGCTGTAGTTGAGCGCAAGAGTAGGCAAAGGTAGCTGTTGATGATCGCTGAGTTGCTTGACCAAGCTTTTCTCTAACGGACCAACCACCAGCTGGGCGCCGTCGGCTTTGGCCTGACGATAAAAGTCGTCAATGGAGCGGACCTGTGTGCTGTCGTAAAAGGATACGGCAGGAGGTGTCTGGCCGTTTTGTTGACTCTCGTAAAGCGAAGCCATGAAACCGTCCTGTAAGGCGCGCGATACATTGGCAAGTTGTCCCTGTTGCGGTAGCAGCAAGGCGATATGTGTCAGCGGCTGTTGCTCCAGGTTGCGTAGCTTTTCAAGCGCTTGTGGAAGATGCGAGGCGGCTGGATGATTTGGATTCTGCTTGCGCCAGTCATCAATGGCGGCGAGCTGATCATCCAGTGAGCCGTTTGAATGAGTGATAGCGGCCAGTGCCAGCCAGCCATTAAGCTCATTGTTGCCTGCCACAGGTTGGAGTTGGTCGGCAGGAAGAGCCGAAATCAGACTCCAGATGGCTTCGTGGTTGGCGCTGGCCTGATCACTTTTGAGAAGCGGGGCAATGAAAATGCGCTCCTTGGCTGCCGCCAGGGTCTGGTTGTCTGCCTGCAGGGCGCGTGCCTTTACCATGGATACACTGATCTGCTGCTCGACAGGCAGCTCGCTCAGGTGTTCGAAGCCAGGCTGTTGGAGTGCTTTCAGAGCCTCCTTTGGCTGATTTTCCGCTAAAGCAATTTCACCTCTCAGGGTGCCGGCGTATACCTGCGGTATAGGCTTCAATTGCTGCAGTTGAATGCTGCCCAGTATCTGCTTGGCCTGCGTGAAGTTTTGCTGCTTGTAGGCAATCTCGGCAGCGGAGAGGCGCAGCATGTTGGCCTTCTCTGATGTATCACTACCTGCCTGTTCAAGCAATTGCTGTATGTTGGCCTGGGGGATACGAGGCAGCTCACCCAATGTGTTGGAAGGCGAGCTTGCACAGGCGGCAAGTAGGCTAATAAGTGGAACGCTAACTAGCGTACGCAGGCGAACAGTCATGGCGTAATTCCTGGCGCAAAACAATTAATTGGCTGGATTGTAGCGAGTGCTGGTGAGCGGCGCGAATAGCGATGCCTCGAAACGCGTACAATGGAGGCCTTTATTGATACAAGAGTTTCATTATGAGCACTCCCGGCACGCTTTATATCGTCGCGACCCCCATAGGTAATCTGGAGGACATCAGTGCTCGGGCGCTTCGCATTCTGAAAGAAGTGTCGTTGATTGCCGCTGAAGATACGCGCCATTCTTCGCGCTTGTTGCAGCATTTCGGGATCAATACCCCTCTGGCCGCTTGTCATGATCATAATGAGCGCGAGCAGGGTGGGCGGTTCATCAACCGTTTGCTCGAAGGGGGAAGTGTTGCTCTGGTCTCCGATGCAGGAACACCCCTGATTTCCGATCCGGGTTTCCATCTGGTGCGACAGGCGCGTGCTGCGCAAATCCCTGTTGTGCCGGTTCCGGGAGCCAGTGCTGTCATCGCGGCACTATCAGCGGCCGGGCTCCCATCTGACCGGTTTATTTTCGAGGGCTTTCTGCCTGCAAAGGCCACGGCGCGACGAAGCCGCCTGGATGCCTTGAAGCAGGAAGAGCGGACCTTGATTTTCTACGAGGCGCCCCATCGGTTGCTGGAAAGTGTTGAAGATCTTGCTGCAATCATGGGAGGCGAGCGCATCGCTGTATTGGCCCGTGAATTGACCAAGACGTTTGAAACCATCAAGGACGCACCGCTTGGTGAACTGGTCGAGTGGATCCGATCCGATTCCAATCAGCAGCGGGGTGAGTGCGTTTTACTGATCTCGGGTTATGAGTCGCCTGACAAGGATTCTCTGCCCCCCGAGGCTGTGCGGATTTTAAATATATTGCTCGCTGAAATGCCTCTCAAACGCGCGGCTGCGTTGGCCGCTGAAATCACGGGAGAGCGTAAGAACATGCTGTACCAATTTGCCTTGGAGCAACAGAACAAGCATTAGGAAAAGATCAAGGTTGTTATACGCCTGGCATCTAGGTACCCTTGCGCCCGGAGAGTCGATCGGACAGTCGCTGCTCCCGCTGCGCAAGCAGCAGGAGGGGAGGAAAGTCCGGGCTCCATAGGGCAAGGTGCCAGGTAACGCCTGGGAGGCGTGAGCCTACGGAAAGTGCCACAGAAAATAACCGCCTAAGCGCGCAAGCGCCGGTAAGGGTGAAAAGGTGCGGTAAGAGCGCACCGCACGGCTGGCAACAGTTCGTGGCTAGGTAAACCCCACCTGGAGCAAGACCAAATAGGAATCCATAGGCGTGGCCCGCGCTGGATTCGGGTAGGTTGCTTGAGGCAGCCAGTGATGGCTGTCCTAGAGGAATGACTGTTCTCGACAGAACCCGGCTTACAGATCGACTCTCCACTCACTCTCCCTTCTCCTGCTTCACATCCTTACTGATAACCCTATCTGAGAAATTACTTTAACTAGTCGAGGCAATTAGTTGAGTTAATTTCCGTTTGTCGGAAAAGTATGTTCGTCACCGTTTCGCTAAAAGCCCCATAATTTCTGTAACTCCTTAGTCTGCAAGCCTTTTTGTGCAATGGCCTCGCCTTGACGGTGGGGGGAGCGCGTCAATATAGTGTGCCCGGTGGTACGAAGTGGTTAAAAGTGGGATTTAATGGTAGGGAAAGCCAGCCAAAGGAAGAAGCAACTTGTTCCGTGGAGCGAATGCCATCAGCCTTGACGCCAAGGGGCGCCTTACGATGCCGAGCCGGTATCGTGATGAGCTTCTAGAGCGCTGTGCCGGCCAGCTCATCGTAACGATTGATGCCATTGATACTTGCCTTTGCGTTTATCCCCTTCCCGAATGGGAAATCATCGAAAGCAAACTCCGTGAACTTCCGTCTTTAAGAGAAGAAACACGTCGTTTGCAGCGTTTGCTAATCGGTAATGCGGTAGACCTTGAGCTTGATGGGAACGGGCGCTTTTTAGTGCCGCCCCGCTTGAGGGATTATGCTCGTCTGGATAAGCGCGCTGTACTGGTAGGGCAGCTGAACAAATTTCAGCTGTGGGATGAGGATGCCTGGAATGGTCTGTGTGAAAGCGACCTCAAGGCAATCAAGGAACCCGGCGGTTTGCCGGAAGAACTGCGCGATTTAATCCTGTGAATATGACCACTACGTTCAGCCATGTCACTGTCTTGCTCGACGAAGCCGTCGAAGCCCTGGCTGTGCGTCCCGAAGGCCTCTATGTCGATGGCACATTTGGCCGCGGAGGGCATAGCCGTGCAATTCTTGCACGACTTAAAAGCGGAAGCCTGCTTGGTTTCGACAAGGATCCCCAAGCGATCCAGTCGGGACAAGCACTGGCGGCCGAAGATGGCCGCTTTGTCATTGTGCAGCGAAGCTTTGCCGACATAGGCGAAGAACTGTTGCAGCGCGCCTGGATGGGACGTACGGATGGCGTGCTTCTCGATTTAGGCGTGTCCTCTCCTCAACTGGATGATCCCGAGCGCGGGTTCAGCTTCATGCATGATGGTCCTCTGGATATGCGTATGGATCCCTCTCACGGTATAAGCGCCGCTGATTGGATTGCAACCGCACCGGAAGATGAAATCACTCGCGTATTCAAAGAGTACGGCGAAGAGCGATTCGCCAAGCGGATGGCCAGGGCTGTGGTACAGCGCAGGGACGTCACACCCTTTACGCGTACGGCTGATCTGGCCCAGGTACTGACTGACGCGAATCCTGCTTGGGAAAAAGGCAAGCATCCTGCCACGCGAGCGTTTCAGGGTATCCGGATTTTCATCAATAACGAGTTGGGCGATCTGGAAAGAGGTCTGGAAGCGGCCTTTGAAAGCCTGGCCATAGGCGGCCGGCTCGTGGTGATCAGTTTTCACTCTCTGGAAGACAGAATCGTCAAGCTCTTCATGCGTCGCCTGGCTAAGGGTGAGGCCGATAAGCTTCCACGAAATCTTCCTATTCGTACGCAGGCTTTTGAGCCCCGCGCCTTGCTGGTAGGCAAGCCTGTGTATGCCTCCGAGGCTGAACTGTCCGTCAACCCTCGGTCCCGAAGTGCAGTCATGCGTATTGCGGAGAAGCTGCGATGAGTAGTCTCTTTGTAAAGCGTCTGCCCAAGGGCAGTACGACCATGTTGGTTCTGTTCATAGCTGTCCTGCTGTCTGCTGTTGCTGTTGCCTACAGCGCCCACTGGAACCGGCAGTTGCTTAATACCCTGTATTCAGAGTTGAGCGTTCGAGACAAGGCCCAGGCGGAATGGGGGCGTCTGTTGCTTGAGCAAAGCACCTGGACGGCTCACAGCCGAATCGAGGCATTAGCCAGCGATCAACTCAAGATGCGCATTCCTGATCCTGAAGAGATCAAGATGGTGGCGCCATGATGAAGCTGGGGGGCATTCAACATCCATGGCGATTTCGCCTGGTTGTCATTGGCTTGGCAGGTATGGTCGCCGCTATTGGCTGGCGTGTCGTTGACCTGCACGTCATTGATCGTGCCTTCCTCAAGGGGCAGGGAGATGCCCGAAGCGTCAGAACCATTCCCATTGCCGCCCACCGTGGCCTGATCACGGATCGTAATGGTGAGCCGCTGGCTGTCAGTACGCCTGTCAGTACAATCTGGATAAACCCTAAGGAGCTGGCCGGCGCCAAGGAAAAATGGTCGATTCTGGCGGAGTCTGTAGGTCAGCCTTACGGCGATTTGGCAAAGCGTCTGGAGCAGAATTCCAATCGAGAGTTTCTTTACCTGGTTCGGGGAATAACACCGGAGCAGGGCGAAGCCGTCATGGCTACGGTCAAGCAGCACAAGATTCCTGGTGTTTATGACATCGAGGAATTTCGCCGTTTTTATCCGGCGGGTGAAGTGGCTGCACATGTCGTGGGGTTTACCGACATTGATGATCGCGGCCGTGAAGGCGTTGAGCTGGCGTTCAATGACTGGCTGGCTGGTGTCCCAGGCAAACGGCAGGTTCTGAAAGACCGGCGAGGTCGGGTCATCAAGGACGTTCAGGTTGCAAAAAACGCTAAGCCGGGCAATTCGATTGCCTTGTCCATTGATCTGCGCCTTCAGTACCTTGCAAATCGCGAATTGCGCAACGCACTCGCGCAGTTTGGCGCAGTGTCCGGTAGCCTGACGATGGTTGACGTCAAGACTGGCGAGATCCTCGCCATGGTTAACCAACCTACCTACAATCCGAACAACCGTCGCAATCTGAACCCGGCCAGCATGCGCAACCGGGCCATGATCGATGTGTTCGAGCCAGGATCCACCATGAAGCCGCTTTCGATGAGCGCTGCTCTTGAAAGTGGACGCTGGAAGCCATCGGACACGGTGAATGTTTATCCTGGTTATCTGCAGATCGGCCGTTACACGATCAAGGACGTGGCTCGCAGCCAGGGCCCCCTGGACCTAACAGGTATTCTGATCAAATCCAGTAACGTGGGCATGAGCAAGATTGCTTTCGATATCGGCGGCGAAACTATTTACAACACCATGCGCCAGTTCGGCCTTGGGCAGGACACTGGTCTGGGCTTTCCCGGTGAGCGTGTAGGCAATCTACCCAACTACCGTAAGTGGCATCCAGCAGAAACAGCCACATTGTCATATGGCTATGGTCTTTCCATCACCGCTATCCAGCTGGCGCATGCCTACGCTACGTTAGCCAATGATGGAAGTTTTATCCCGTTGTCCCTGACACGTGTTGAACGTTCCCCTCAAGGCTCCCAGGTGGTTCCTCAACAGGTAGCCAAAACCCTTCAGGGAATGCTGCAGCAGGTAGTTGAAGCGCCTACCGGTGTGTTCCGTGCTCAGGTGCCGGGATATCACGTGGCTGGCAAAAGTGGTACCGCCCGTAAGGCCGCAGTGGGTGCCAAAGGATATACACAGAATTCCTACCGTTCCCTTTTTGCCGGCTTCGGGCCGACCAGCAATCCGCGTATTGCCATGGTGGTCGTCATTGATGAGCCCAGCAAGGGCGGATATTACGGCGGCGTGGTCTCTGCGCCTGTTTTCAGCCGAGTCATGGCGGGTGCTTTGCGACTCATGAATGTTTCCCCCGACAATGTCGCTCCGTTGCCAGAGCAGGAGCAAGCCAGCGCTACTGAAGTATCCAGTGGAGGGCGTGGCTGATGATCTCTCTCACCCGGTTGATACCGCAGGCCAGTAGTGATGTTTCTGTAAAAGCACTTTGCCTGGACAGTCGACGTATCCAACCAGGATCCGTTTTTTTTGCAGTACCTGGCGGAGTGCGTGATGGGCGTTTACATATTTCCGAAGCGATTGCCAATGGTGCCTCGGCAATCGTCTATGAGGCAGATCAAGCCCCCGATTTGCCTCCCGCTTCGGTACCTCTTGTGCCAGTCAAAGAGCTTGGCGCCGAGCTTTCAGCCATTGCAGGGCGTTTTTATGGCGAGCCCAGCGCTGCTCTTACGCTGATAGGCGTTACCGGTACCAATGGTAAGACCAGCGTGACGCAGCTAATCGCCCAAGCCTGTGATCGCCTAGGGCAGCGCTGCGGCATCGTAGGCACATTGGGGACAGGGTTTTGGGAAGCACTTGAGGCCGGTCGGCATACCACGCCGGATCCCTTTGCGGTTCAGGCAGCGTTGGCTGCACTCAAGGAGCAGGGTGCTCAAGCTGTTGCAATGGAGGTTTCTTCTCATGGTCTGGAGCAGGGCCGTGTGGCGGCTGTGCAGTTTGATGTGGCCGTGTTCACCAACCTGTCTCGAGATCATCTTGATTATCATGGCACGATGGAGGCTTACGCCGCTGCAAAGGCCAAGCTTTTCCAGTGGCCGTCTTTACGGGCACGTGTAATCAATTTGGATGATGAGCAGGGCTGTCGCCTGGCTGAAGTTGAGCATGCCTCTCGGCTTATTACGTTCAGCCTGGAAAATCCCGCCGCTACGCTGTATTGCAAACACATCGCTTTTAGCGATGCGGGTATCGAGGCGAGCCTTGTAACGCCAGAGGGAGAGGCCAGGCTGGTCAGCTCATTGATTGGTCGCTTCAATCTCAGCAACTTGCTCGCAGCGATAGGGGCTCTGCTGGGTATGGGGTTCACTCTCAGCCATATCCAGCGTGTAATGCCTGAGCTTCAGGGACCCGTCGGGCGAATGCAGCGTCTGGGAGGCGGTACGCAACCACTGGTCGTTGTCGATTATGCCCATACTCCTGACGCGCTTGAGCAGGTTCTGGTTGCCTTACGCCCTCATGCCAAGGGGCGATTGATCTGCGTGTTTGGCTGTGGTGGCGATCGAGACAGTGGCAAGCGCCCGCTGATGGCTCGCATTGCTGAGCGGCTGGCCGATGCCGTTATCGTTACCGATGACAATCCTCGTACCGAGTCCAGCGCTCGAATTATCGACGATATTCGTGCCGGCTTTAATGAACCGGCGCGTGCCACATTTATACCCGCTCGCGACGAAGCCATTGCGTATGCCATTGGAGAGGCTTCCCGTGACGACGTAGTGCTCATTGCTGGAAAAGGGCATGAGGACTATCAGGAGGTCAACGGGGTCAGGATGCCTTTCTCTGATCTGGAGCAGGCCGCTCGCGAGTTGGTTGCAAGAGATGAAAGCCATGCTTAAACCAATGTTTCTCCAGGATTTGACCGAACCGCTTTCAGCTTCCCTGAAAGGTGGAAATGTAAGTTTTACAGCGGTCTCTACGGACAGTCGTACACTTGAGGCTGGACAGCTCTTTGTTGCACTTACAGGGCCTCGGTTCGATGGTCACGCGTATCTATCCAGCGTAGCGGCGAAAGGCGCTGTCGCTGCATTGGTAGAAAAAGCGCAGCCTGACCTGGACATTCCTCAGCTGATCGTCAAAGACACCCGTGTCGCCCTGGGGCAGTTGAGTGAACTTACCCGGCTTTCGTTTTCTGGCCCTGTGGTTGCCGTGACGGGGTCAAGCGGCAAGACCACAGTCAAGGAAATGCTGGCTGCCATTTTGAATACGCTGGGTTCGACACTGGCAACTCAAGGCAATCTGAATAACGACCTGGGTGCTCCGCTGACGCTATTGAGGCTGGAGCAGAGCCATCAGTATGCCGTTATCGAGCTGGGAGCCTCACGCCTAGGCGAGATCGCCTATACCGTAGGACTGACCCATCCCCACGTCTCGATCATTACCAATGCAGGACGAGCCCATGTAGGAGAGTTTGGTGGCGTCGAAAAGATTATCGAAGCCAAGGGTGAAATCCTGGAGGGGTTGGCAGCAAACGGCACTGCCATATTGAATCGAGACGATCAGGCCTTCGAAATATGGAGAAAGCGTGCCAAGGGGCGCAACGTTATCAGCTTTGGCCTGAATGACATGGCTATGTTCCGGGCTGCGAATATTGTTCGTGATGCTCGTGGCTGCCCTTCCTTCACACTGCTCAGCCCGGCGGGTTCTGCTGATATTCAGCTAAATCTGCTGGGCGAGCACAATGTTGTCAATGCACTGGCCGCGGCCGCGGCCGCCCATGTCCTGGGAGTGGAGCTTGCGCATATTATCCAGGGGCTTGAGGCGTTGCAGCCGGTCAAGGGGCGGACGGTAAGCAAGCTGGGTATCAACGATTCACGTGTTATCGATGACAGCTATAACGCCAACCCCGGCTCCATGAAAGCTGCTGTCGATGTACTGACAGGGTTTTCTGGCCGTACTGTTCTTGTCTTGGGCGATATGGGTGAGTTGGGCGAATGGGCTGAATCTGCTCACCGTGAGGTCGGCGAGTATGCGAAAGGTAAGGTATCCGCTTTCTACGCCGTAGGTCCTCTCATGAAGCATGCCGCTGAGGCATTTGGGGCAGATGCACAACATTTCGATGATCGGGCTGCGTTAATCGAGGCATTGCTTCTCGAGGCGGCTCCTGAATCCACATTTTTGATCAAAGGTTCGCGTAGTGCGGCGATGGATAACGTCGTTTTCGCGCTGTGCAATAAAGCTGTTGAGGAGAAACACTGATGTTGCTGCTGTTGGCGGAGTTCCTGCAACAGTTTTACAAGGGCTTCGCGGTCTTTCAGTACCTGACCCTACGCGGCATTTTTGGCGTGTTGACAGCGCTTGTGCTTTCGCTTGCCTTGGGCCCGTGGATGATCCGTACCTTGCAGATACGGCAGATTGGTCAGGCAGTACGTAACGATGGCCCGCAGTCGCACCTTTCGAAGTCGGGTACGCCTACGATGGGGGGCGCGCTGATCCTGACGTCGATTGGTATCAGCACGCTGCTTTGGGCTGATCTTTCCAACCGATATGTATGGACCGTGCTAGCTGTTACATTCTTGTTTGGTGCCATTGGTTGGGTGGATGACTATCGCAAGGTAATCGAAAAAAATTCTCGAGGCTTACCCAGCCGGTGGAAATATTTCTGGCAATCGGTCTTCGGCTTGGGAGCAGCAATCTTCCTTTATGTGACAGCCAAGACACCTATCGAGACGACATTCATTGTCCCGCTGCTGAAAAACATCGAAATCCCGCTTGGGATTTTCTTCGTTGTGCTGACCTACTTTGTGATCGTCGGATCCAGTAACGCCGTTAACCTGACTGATGGCCTGGACGGTCTGGCTATCATGCCTACTGTAATGGTAGGTGGTGCCCTGGGTATCTTTTGCTACCTATCCGGTAACGTGAAGTTTGCTGATTATCTGCTGATTCCCTACGTAGAAGGTTCTGGTGAGCTAATCGTCTTTTGTGGCGCGCTGATCGGAGCCGGACTGGGCTTTCTGTGGTTCAACACCTATCCCGCCATGGTTTTCATGGGTGATGTGGGCGCACTGGCGCTGGGTGCGGCACTGGGCACCATTGCGGTCATCGTCAGACAGGAAATTGTGCTCTTCATCATGGGTGGGGTGTTTGTGATGGAGACCCTGTCAGTAATGATTCAGGTTGCCTCCTTCAAACTCACCGGCCGTCGTGTTTTTCGCATGGCACCGATACACCACCATTTTGAACTCAAAGGCTGGCCTGAGCCGCGCGTTATCGTCCGGTTCTGGATCATCACCGTAATTCTGGTGCTGATCGGCCTGGCTACGTTGAAGCTGAGGTAAGACAACCATGAGCCTGATCGCTTCCGACCAGTTCCGCATTGTTGTAGGCCTTGGCAAGAGTGGCATGTCGCTGGTTCGCCATTTGGCGCGCCAAGGTGTTCCATTCGCTGTGGTGGACACGCGGGAAAACCCGCCTGAGCTGGAAACACTGCGCACCCATTATCCACAGGTAGAGGTGCGCTGTGGTGAATTGGATGCCGATTTCTTGAGCCGCGCCAGTGAGCTTTATGTCAGCCCCGGCTTGTCATTGCAGACGCCTGCAATTCAGAAGGCGGCGGAGCAGGGCGTCAGGCTTTCCGGTGACATTGAATTGTTTGCCCGTCTGGCCAAGGCGCCTATCGTTGCGATTACTGGGTCCAACGCTAAAAGTACCGTAACGACCCTTGTTGGTGAAATGGCCTGCAAGGCGGGCAAGCACGTCGGCATAGGCGGAAACCTTGGGACGCCAGCGCTGGATCTATTGGACGACAATGTCGACCTTTATGTGCTTGAGCTGTCCAGTTTTCAATTGGAAACCTGTGAGCAGTTGAACGCTGAGGTGGCCACGGTATTGAACGTCAGTGAAGATCACATGGATCGCTACAGTGGTATGGCTGCTTACCATCTGGCCAAGCACCGGATCTTCAGAGGCGCACGTCAGGTGGTCGTCAATCGGGATGACCCCTTGTCTCGCCCGTTAGTGTCCGAGCAAGTCCCATGCTGGACATTTGGTTGTGGTCAGCCGGATTTCAACGGCTTCGGCCTGCGTGAGCACGACGGTGAGAAGTGGCTGGCTTTTCAGTTCGATCCGCTCATACCTGTAAAGGACCTAAAGATTCGTGGCGCCCATAATCAGGCCAATGCCTTGGCTGCGTTAGCCTTGGGACATGCTGCCGGATTGCCTTTCGAGCCGATGCTGGAAGCACTTCGCGAGTTTTCAGGTTTGGCTCACCGTTGCCAGTGGGTAGGTGAGAAGGCTGGTGTGCACTATTACAACGATTCAAAAGCTACCAACGTAGGTGCTGCGTTGGCTGCTATCGAAGGATTGGGAAGCGACATCGTAGGCAGGCTGGTGCTTTTGGCTGGCGGCGATGGCAAAGGAGCCGATTTCGAACCGCTCCGCAAACCGATAAGTGCTTTCTGCCGCGCAGTCGTTCTGCTTGGACGGGACGCTGAACGCTTGGCTGAATCCTTGAATACCGATATCACGATCGTTCATGTCTCCACACTAGAGCAAGCCGTCGAGAGAGCTGCAGCGTTAGCCGAGCCTGGTGATGCTGTTCTCTTGTCTCCAGCGTGCGCAAGCCTGGACATGTTCCGTAATTTTGAAGAGCGTGGGCGGTTGTTTGCTCAGGCCGTGGAGGCGCTTAATTGATGTTTTCCTTGCTGCGCCCTTATCCTTCGCCGCTCATCAGTCGGAACGGTGTTGATCTTGACTTTCCTTTGCTGGCTGGCTGTCTGGCCTTGCTTGGTTTGGGCTTGGTCATGATCACTTCCGCATCGTCGGAAGTAGCAGCCGCTCAGGCTGGAAATCCGCTGTACTACATGATTCGTCATCTGATCTATCTGGCGATAGGTGTCGTGGGTTGCGGAGCCACGCTCATGATCCCAATGGCTACCTGGCAGCGTTTTGGTGGAACTCTGCTAATTGCCGCATTCGCCTTGCTGATTATGGTGTTGATTCCCGGAATTGGCCGTGAAGTAAATGGATCGCTGCGCTGGATCGGCTTCGGTTTATTTAACGTTCAGCCTTCCGAAATAGCCAAGGTATTCGTTGTGATTTACCTGGCCGGCTATCTGGTGCGGCGAGAGCAGGAAGTGCGACGTAGCTGGGCCGGTTTTTTCAAACCTTTCATTGTGTTGCTTCCGCTGGCCATGCTTCTGCTGCGTGAGCCAGACTTCGGGGCAACGGTTGTCATGATGGGTGCAGCCGCTGTCATGCTGTTTCTGGGTGGCGTAGGGTTGTTCCGTTTCATTCTAATGGTGGCCCTGGCTGTTCTGGCGGTGTTTATCCTGGTTCAGACCCAGGAGTACCGTATGCAGCGTCTCATCACCTTTACCGACCCTTGGGCTGATCAATTTGGGTCGGGCTACCAGCTCACTCAGGCATTAATCGCTTTTGGCCGAGGAGGCTGGTTCGGGCTTGGCTTGGGTAACAGCATCCAGAAGCAGTTCTACCTGCCAGAGGCTCACACTGACTTTGTATTTGCCGTTCTGGCAGAAGAGTTGGGGCTTGTCGGAGCCTTGGCCACCGTCGGGTTGTTTCTCTTTGTATGCGTACGCGGCCTTTACATTGGCTATTGGGCAGAGCAGGCCAAACAGTATTTTGCAGCCTATATGGCGTATGGACTTTCCATGCTCTGGATTGGCCAGTTCCTGATCAATATCGGCGTAAATGTCGGGCTATTGCCTACCAAGGGACTGACACTGCCATTTTTAAGCTATGGCGGAAGTTCGCTGATCATCTGCTGCATCAGCATGGCATTGTTGCTTAGGATCGAGTGGGAAAGACGGACACTCATGAACGACGAGGAAGTTGAGTTTTCGGAAGAGGATTTTGCTGATGTCCGGTAATGTCCTCATCATGGCAGGCGGTACTGGGGGACACGTTTTTCCCGCGCTGGCCTGCGCCAAGGAGTTTGAAAGTCGGGGGTATACCGTTCATTGGCTGGGTACGCCTCGTGGTATTGAAAATGATGTCGTCCCGCAAGCAGGTCTTCCCTTACACCGTATTACCGTTACCGGACTGCGTGGTAAGGGTATGCAGTCACTGCTGAAAGCTCCCTTTCAGCTCAGCGGAGCCCTAATGCAGGCGCTCGGCATCATGCGTACTCTCAAGCCTGTCTGTGTGCTGGGTATGGGTGGCTTCGTCACGGGGCCTGGCGGTATGGCGGCTCGTCTGTCTGGCGTTCCTCTTATTATTCACGAGCAGAATGCAGTTGCCGGTACTGCAAACCGCTTGCTTGCGCCTATCGCAAAAAAAGTATGCGAAGGTTTTCCTGCCACGTTCGCCGCGTCTCCCAAGCGGTTAAGTACAGGTAACCCCGTTCGCAAGGAGCTTTTCCTGCAAACCGTGCGGCCTTCTTTTGAAGGGCGTAGGGTCAATCTGCTGATTTTGGGTGGCAGCCTTGGTGCAGAGCCTATTAATAAACTTGTGCCTGAAGCGCTTGCTCAGATATCCGCCGGCCTGCGTCCTAACGTGAAACACCAGGCAGGGCGGCAGCATGCTGAAGTAACACTGCAGCGCTATAGCTCTTCGAATCTTGATGCAGAGGTGATGCCATTCATCTCGGATATGGCTCAGGCTTATGCCTGGGCTGACCTTGTGATCTGCCGCGCAGGTGCACTGACGGTAAGTGAGCTTACGGCCGCAGGCTTGCCGGCATTTCTGATCCCACTGCCTCATGCCATTGATGATCACCAGACACGCAATGCTGAATTTTTGGTGAACGAGGGCGCAGCCCTTTTGTTCCCGCAGAAAATGACTGATGCGACGGCAATTGCCGCACAGCTAACTGAGGTTTTGATGCAACCCGAACGATTGACTGCCATGGCCACTCGTAGCCATGCCCTGGCTAAGCCTGATGCAACCCGAGCCGTGGTAGATGCCTGCCTGGAGGTGGCCAATGGTTAAATCCCAGAGCGCAATCCAGGCAGAAGTGCGTCGTATGCGTAGCATTCGGCGAATTCATTTTGTAGGAATCGGCGGCGTAGGCATGTGTGGAATTGCCGAGGTTCTGCTCAATCTGGGGTACGAAGTATCCGGCTCCGACCTCCGGGCTTCTCCTGTTACCGAGCGCTTGCAGCAATTTGGTGCCAAGATTTATATAGGTCATAGCGCCGAAAACCTTGAGCGCGTGGACGTACTAGTCGTTTCCAGCGCTATCAACAAGTCCAACCCTGAAGTGGCAGCTGCCCTGGAAAACCGTATTCCTGTGGTTCCTCGCGCTGAAATGCTGGCTGAGCTGATGCGGTACCGGCATGGAATTGCAGTAGCAGGTACTCATGGGAAAACCACAACTACAAGTCTGATTGCTTCCGTGCTGGCGGCCGAAGGCCTCGATCCTACCTTTGTCATCGGTGGTCGCCTGAATGCAGCGGGGACTAATGCTCAACTTGGAACCAGTCGTTATCTCGTTGCCGAGGCTGATGAAAGTGATGCGAGCTTTCTGCATCTTCAGCCTATGGTGGCGGTAGTAACCAATATCGACGCCGATCACATGGATACGTATGAAGGGGACTTCAGTCGGCTGAAGAAAACCTTTATCGATTTTCTGCATAATCTGCCCTTCTATGGACTGGCTGTATTGTGCGTTGACGATCCGGTCGTGCGTGAGATTATTCCTCAGGTTGCGCGTCCCACGGTGACTTACGGCACCAGCGAGGATGCAGACGTACGCGCAGTCGATATCCGTCAAAAAGGCATGCGTACCTATTTCACCGTACTTCGCAATGGTCGTGAACCCTTGGCGGTGTCTGTGAACATGCCAGGAGTACACAATGTACTCAACGCCCTGGCGACTATCGCCATTGCAACAGATGAAGGGCTTAGCGATGACGCCATCGTGGCGGGCCTGTCTGAATTCCAGGGAGTAGGTCGTCGCTTTCAGGTATACGGTGAACTGCCTGTCGAAAATGGCAGTGTGATGCTGGTAGATGATTATGGTCATCATCCCCGTGAAGTGGCTGCGGTAATAAAGGCCGTTCGTGGTGGTTGGCCTGAGCGCCGCCTGGTCATGGTTTATCAGCCCCATCGCTATAGCCGTACACGTGATTTGTACGATGATTTCGTGCAGGTCCTGGCTGATGCCAATGTATTGTTGTTGATGGAAGTCTATCCGGCAGGTGAAGAGCCGATTCCAGGTGCCGACAGCCGCCGTCTCTGTCATAGTATCCGTCAACGTGGTCAGCTAGACCCAATCTACATCGAGCGTGGTACCGAGCTTGCTCCTCTTATCAAGCCTCTCCTGAAGGCTGGGGATATTCTCCTCTGCCAAGGTGCTGGTGATATCGGCACTCTGGCTCCGCAATTGATAAAAAGCCCCTTGTTCAATTCTGACTTTCTGAGGAAGTCGCTATGAGCGCCATCCTTGATCCAATGTCGATCCAGCCAGCCGATTACGGTCGTGTTGCCGTGTTGTATGGTGGCAAGAGTGCCGAGCGCGAAGTTTCCCTTAATTCAGGGAAAATGGTGCTGGCTGCGCTGCAGGCTGCGGGCGTTGATGCGTTCGGTATCGATGTTGGTCAGGACCTGCTGCAGCGTTTGAACACTGAACAGGTAGACCGTGCCTTTATCGTCCTGCATGGACGGGGTGGGGAAGACGGTAGCATGCAAGGGCTGTTGGAGTGCCTGGGTATACCCTATACAGGAAGTGGGGTGCTGGCTTCCGCATTGGCCATGGATAAGCTGAAAACAAAACACCTCTGGTTGAGCCAGGGTCTGTCCACGCCTAAATACGCCGTTTTGTGCTGTGAGTCTGATTGTCGGAAGGCTGCTGAGGAACTCGGGTTTCCACTTATCGTCAAACCCGCCCATGAAGGTTCCAGCATTGGTATGGCCAAGGTGAACAGTGTTAATGAGCTGATCACTGCTTGGCAGTCCGCCTCGACGTACGATTCGCAAGTTCTTGTCGAACAATGGATTAGCGGTCCTGAGTTTACTGTCGCCCTGTTGGGCGATCAGGTACTGCCGCCTATTCGTCTGGGTACTACCCACGACTTCTATGACTATGACGCCAAATACCTGGCATCCGACACTCGCTATCAGATTCCGTGTGGCCTTGATGAGGAGCGTGAGTTGGAACTCAAGGTATTGGCTCGTCATGCCTGTGAGGTCGTGGGGACTGCTGGCTGGGCGCGCGTTGATGTCATGCAGGATAAAGAGGGTCGGTTCTGGCTGCTGGAAGTCAATACAGTCCCCGGCATGACCGACCATAGCCTTGTTCCCATGGCAGCCAAGGCCGCAGGCCTTGATTATCAACAACTTGTCCTGACGGTTCTGGCAGGCACAATGGAGTCGAGGGGCTAACATGGTCACGACACTTCGTCATACACAACCTGGATTGGGTCGCACGCCACTTCGTGGCAAGGTACCACCGCGTGGTGCAAGCCGCCTGGTGGAAAAGGAGCCTGTCTCGGCTCGGCTGCCAAAGCCCAGCTTCAATCTCTTTAAGCGTGTGGCCTGGCCACTTCTGCTGGTAGGGCTTGGCTTCGGCACATATGAGCTGTCTCAACAGCTGCTGCCTTATGCGGATCGTCCAATCACGAAGGTGAATGTCGAAGGTGACCTGAGCTACATCAGCCGAGAGGCTGTGCAGCAACGTATCGCGCCCTATGCTGACGGGACATTCTTCTCAATCGATCTGGCCAATATGCGTCAGGCACTTGAGCAGATGCCCTGGATTGCCCATGCAGAGGTTCGCCGTGTTTGGCCGGATGAAGTCGCCATCCATCTTGAGGAGCAGCTCCCTGTTGCGCGCTGGGGGGACGAAGCCCTGCTGAATAACCAGGGCGAGGCCTTTGCACCTAAGGATCTGGCACATTACGACAACCTGCCACGCCTCTATGGGCCGCAACGTGCGCAGCAGCAGGTAATGCAGCAGTATCAATTGTTCAGTCAGATGCTGCGTCCACTTGGATTCACGGTTACGCGGCTGGAAATGCATGATCGGGGGAGTTGGTTCCTGACTACGGGTCAGGGCGTTGAATTGATTTTTGGTCGTGATGACCTCGTGGACAAGATGCGGCGCTTCGTCAAGATGTATGACCAAGTACTCAAGGATCAGATGGCTAATATTGCTCGCATCGACTTGCGTTATCCAAACGGGCTGGCGGTGGCGTGGCGTGAGCCGGTAGCTCCCACAACTGTAGCGTCAGCCCGTGCCGAATAAAGAATTGAGGAGAATTCAATAAACATGGCGAACGTGCAGAGCGGCAAGATGATCGTCGGACTGGACATCGGAACCTCAAAGGTTGTGGCCTTGGTGGGTGAGGTGTCTTCCGATGGTCAGGTCGAGATTGTGGGCATCGGCACGCATCCTTCCCGCGGCTTGAAAAAAGGCGTAGTGGTCAATATCGAATCCACGGTCCAGTCGATTCAGCGCGCAGTGGAAGAGGCCCAGCTCATGGCGGGCTGCCGTATTCATTCGGCATTTGTAGGCATTGCAGGCAACCATATCCGTAGCCTGAATTCCCACGGTATCGTGGCTATTCGTGATCGGGAGGTCAGCCCTGCTGATATCGATCGTGTTCTTGACGCAGCTCAAGCTGTGGCGATACCAGCTGATCAACGGGTCTTGCACACTTTGGCTCAAGACTATGTCATCGACAACCAGGAAGGTGTACGCGAGCCGCTTGGTATGTCCGGTGTTCGTCTGGAGGCTAAAGTCCACGTAGTGACCTGTGCCGTTAATGCTGCCCAAAATATCGAGAAATGTGTTCGTCGTTGTGGACTGGAGGTCGACGACATCATTCTTGAGCAACTGGCTTCTGCATATTCCGTTCTGACGGATGATGAAAAGGAGCTGGGCGTATGCCTGGTGGATATTGGTGGCGGAACGACTGATATAGCCATTTTTACAGAGGGCGCCATTCGTCATACGGCGGTTATTCCCATTGCAGGCGATCAGGTCACAAATGACATCGCCATGGCTTTGCGAACGCCTACACAATATGCGGAAGAGATCAAGATTCGGTATGCTTGTGCTCTGGCAAAGCTGGCGGGGGCTGGGGAGACCATCAAGGTGCCCAGTGTGGGAGAAAGGCCGCCTCGCGAACTTTCGCGTCAGGCATTGGCTGAGGTAGTAGAGCCGCGTTACGATGAGCTCTTCACGCTTGTTCAGGCAGAGTTGCGCCGCAGCGGATATGAAGACTTGATTCCGGCAGGGATCGTATTAACCGGCGGTACTGCAAAGATGGAAGGGGCAGTTGAACTTGCCGAGGAGATTTTCCATATGCCGGTGCGTCTTGGCGTACCGCAGACGGTCAAGGGGCTGACCGATGTTGTACGTAACCCAATTTATTCAACAGGTGTAGGCCTGTTGCTCTATGGGTTGCAGAAGCAATCCGACAATGTGCCGGTTGTCACCGGCGGATACAGCAGTGACGAACCCAAGAATTCAGTCCTGGAGCGTATAAAGCGCTGGGTCCAGGGCAATTTGTAATCTAATTCAATCGCGGCAGCAGTAGGCGAAAACCGAGAGGAAGAGAGGGGATTATGTTCGAGCTCGTAGACAATATTCCACAGAGCGCAGTCATTAAGGTCATCGGTGTAGGTGGTGGTGGCGGTAACGCCGTTAACCACATGGTGAAGAGCGGCGTGGAAGGCGTCGAATTCATCTGTGCCAACACGGATGCCCAGGCGCTAAAAAATGTGAGCTCTCGTACAGTGCTGCAACTTGGCCCAGGGGTAACGAAGGGCTTGGGCGCAGGTACGAACCCTGAGATTGGCCGTCAGGCAGCCATGGAAGATCGCGAGCGTATCGCGGAAGTTCTGGAAGGCGCCGATATGGTTTTCATCACTACCGGTATGGGTGGTGGTACAGGTACGGGTGCCGCCCCGATTATTGCTGAAGTTGCCAAGGAGATGGGTATCCTCACCGTCGCCGTGGTAACTCGCCCGTTCCCCTTTGAAGGTCGCAAGCGCATGCAGGTGGCTGATGAGGGTATTCGCTCCCTTTCCGAATGCGTCGACTCTCTCATTACCATCCCCAATGAGAAACTGCTGACCATTCTCGGCAAGGATGCCAGTCTGCTGGCCGCTTTCGCCAAGGCTGACGATGTATTGGCTGGCGCAGTTCGTGGTATCTCGGACATCATGCAGCGTCCTGGCTTGATGAACGTTGACTTTGCTGACGTCAAGACGGTTATGGGTGAGATGGGCATGGCCATGATGGGAACTGGTCATGCCAGCGGCCCGAACCGTGCACGTGAAGCGACTGAGGCCGCTATCCGTAATCCACTCCTGGAAGACGTCAACCTGCATGGGGCTCGTGGTATTCTGGTCAACATCACTGCAGGTCTGGATCTATCCCTAGGTGAGTACGCTGCAGTGGGCGAAATCATTGAAGACTTCGCTTCTGAGCATGCAACCGTCAAGGTCGGTGCAGTAATAGACCCGGAAATGCGCGATGAACTCCACGTTACCGTGGTTGCTACCGGTTTAGGCGCCCGTCTTGAAAAGCCGGTCAAGGTGGTCGATAACTCTACTCAGCAGGCTAACGTTGCGCCGCGTCAGGAGCATGCTGCCGTCAACTATCGTGATCTGGATCGCCCGACCGTCATGCGTAGTCAGAACCATACAAGCTCTGCTGCTGCAGCCAAGATGAATCCAAACGATGATCTGGATTATCTTGATATTCCGGCGTTCCTGCGTCGTCAGGCTGATTGAATAGATTAATCGATGCAATCTATGTGATTGGTGGGAATTAATGGGTCGTTCTGTTATGATCGACCCATTATTGACAACTATTCGCGATCAGCGATGAACGGCAACTGTCATGATTAGACAACGCACATTAAAGAACACTATTCGCGCTACAGGCGTTGGCCTGCATTCGGGGGAGAAGGTATATCTCACTCTGAAGCCAGCGCCCGTAGACACCGGAATCGTGTTTCGCCGCATTGATCTGGACCCGGTCGTGGAAATCCGCGCCTGGGCTGAATATGTAGGCGAAACCACGATGTCGACCAATCTCATTCAGGGTGGTGTCAAGGTCGGCACTGTGGAGCATTTGTTGTCTGCACTGGCAGGTCTGGGCATCGACAATGCGTATGTAGAACTGTCCGCCGCTGAAGTTCCAATTATGGATGGAAGCGCCGGTCCGTTCGTGTTCTTGATCCAGTCCGCTGGCATCGAAGAACAGGAATCTGCAAAGCAGTTCATTCGTATCAAGCGTGAAGTCAGCGTCGTAGACGGTGATAAGCGTGCGACGTTTGTACCGTTTGACGGTTTCAAGGTCAGCTTTGAGATCGATTTCGACCATCCAGTGGTCAGCGGTCGTACTCAGAAGGCTTCCGTAGATTTTTCCAGCACCTCTTTCCTCAAGGAAGTCAGCCGGGCTCGTACCTTTGGCTTTATGCGGGATCTGGAATTCCTGCGCTCTCATAACCTGGCTCTGGGCGGAAGCGTTGAAAACGCTATCGTTGTTGATGAGCACGGTGTACTCAACGAAGACGGTCTTCGTTATGAGGATGAGTTTGTAAAGCACAAGATACTAGACGCCATTGGCGATCTTTATCTGCTAGGCAAAAGCTTGATTGGCGAGTACCGGGGCTATAAGTCCGGGCATGCCATGAACAACCGCTTGCTACGTGCATTAATTGCTCAGCCTGATGCGTGGGAAGTTGTAACGTTCGAAGGCTCTAGCGATGCTCCTATTTCTTACATGCGGCCAGCTGCTGCGGTGTAAGGAACGCGTGTTAAAAAAGCCACCTTTAAGGTGGCTTTTTTATTCTTCTGTCTTTTTCGGCTGCGCTCTACTGGCCAGTCGCTCAAGCGCGGCGCGCAGTGAAGGGTCTGAGATACCTTCAGCCGTGGATAGCAGGCTTTCTGCAGCGACATTGGAAAGCTCGCGTCGCGGGCCTGGCTTTCGATTTGGATCAGGGTTGGGTTTGACCTTGAACAGTATCTTTTGAAGAGCTGTAAATTCTGAAGACTGCTGAAGCTGTCGAAGCAAGCGGCGCTGCTGGTAACGCAAACGTGTAGCCCAATGTCCATCCGTAATAATGAGCAGAAGACACCCGTCCTGCCAGGTTGCGACTTTACAGTGCTCGCGTGCTGCAGGTTGTAGCTGTGCATCGACTAGGCGTTGTAGGCGTTCGAGACGCTCTGCCTGATATAGTAGTGGTTTCAAGGGTTTGGCCTGCCGAAGCAAGGTGGCAGGCGCTACGGCAACAATAGGACGAAAAACCATGTGTGCGCACTCCAGACAGGGGTTGGCATGTTAACAGATGAACCTCATGAGTCGGATAAACCTATTCAGAAATCCGACCTTTGAGTGATGTCAACCTTTTCTCGTCGGCGTTTCCGAGTAGAATGCCCCATTGTCTTTTTGACGGCGCGGGCGATGGCACCGATCCGCCGCCCCCCATTTCTCCGAGTGGAAGACCCAAGTCGATATGTTTGCGCCTTTGTTAAAGAAACTCTTTGGAAGTAAAAACGAGCGAGAAGTAAAGCGCATGAGCAAGGCCGTACAGGCCGTTAATGCGTTGGAACAGCAGATTATTGGGTTGTCTGACGAGCAATTGCGTGCCAAGACGTTCGAGTTCAAAGAGCGTTTGGCTAAAGGCGAGACACTGGACGATATCCTGCCTGAAGCCTTTGCCGTAACTCGTGAAGCGGGCAAGCGCGTAATGGGTATGCGCCATTTCGACGTCCAGCTCATCGGCGGTATGACGCTTCACGAGGGCAAGATTGCCGAGATGCGTACCGGTGAAGGTAAGACGTTGGTAGGAACGCTGCCGGTATATCTGAATGCCTTGTCTGGTAAAGGCGTCCACGTAGTCACCGTGAACGACTATCTGGCTCGCCGTGACGCTAACTGGATGCGCCCGCTGTATGAATTTCTAGGGCTGACGGTAGGCATTGTCATGCCTTTCCAGCCGCCGGAGGAAAAGCGTGCGGCTTACGCAGCGGATATCACCTACGGCACCAACAATGAATTCGGCTTTGATTATCTGCGCGATAACATGGCGTTCAGTATCGAGGAGAAATATCAGCGTGAGCTGAATTTTGCCGTTGTCGACGAAGTAGACTCCATTCTTATCGACGAGGCGCGTACGCCACTGATTATTTCTGGTCAGGCGGAAGACAGCTCACAGCTGTACATCCAGATCAATAAGCTCATTCCTCGTCTTCAGCAGCACGTTGAGGCTGTGGAGGGAGAGGAGGAGAAGGAAGGCCATTACACCATTGACGAAAAAACACGTCAGGTGGAAATAACCGAGCAGGGGCACCAGTTCATTGAGGAACTGCTTACCCAGGCGGGTCTGCTGGCTGAAGGTGAAAGCCTGTACTCAGCGCATAATCTTTCTCTTCTCACTCACGTCTACGCAGCGCTTCGTGCACACAAGCTGTTCCACCGTAACGTGGAATATATTGTTCAGGACAACCAGGTCCTGCTCATTGATGAGCATACCGGCCGCACGATGCCTGGGCGTCGTCTGTCCGAGGGCCTGCATCAGGCGATCGAAGCGAAAGAAGGTCTGCCTATCCAGGCTGAAAGCCAGACATTGGCTTCTACTACCTTCCAGAACTATTTCCGGCTGTATAACAAGCTGGCTGGCATGACCGGTACGGCGGACACCGAGGCGTTTGAATTCCGTCAGATCTATGGTCTGGACGTTATTGTGATTCCAACCCACAGACCGCTGGCACGTAAGGATTTCAACGACCTGGTGTATCTGACTCAGGAAGAGAAATATGCGGCGATTATCGCTGACGTCAAGCAATGCCAGGAGGCAGGTCGTCCGGTACTGGTAGGTACCGCGTCGATTGAAAGCTCCGAATACCTGTCTCATCTGCTGCAAAAGGAAGGTATTGAGCACAAGGTATTGAACGCCAAATACCACGATCGTGAGGCTGAGATCATTGCTCAGGCGGGGCGTCCCGGTATGGTAACGATTGCTACCAATATGGCTGGCCGTGGTACAGACATCCTCTTGGGGGGTAATTGGGAAGCTGAAGTTGCAGCCCTTGAGAATCCTACTGAAGAACAGATTGCTCAGATAAAGGCCGAGTGGCAGAAGCGTCATCAGCAGGTCATCGAGTCGGGTGGCCTGCATGTGATTGCCTCTGAACGCCACGAATCACGCCGTATCGATAACCAGCTGCGTGGTCGTGCAGGCCGTCAGGGTGACCCGGGCTCCAGCCGTTTCTACCTGTCCCTTGAAGATAACCTGATGCGTATCTTCGCGTCTGATCGCGTGAAGAATTTCATGAAGGCGTTGGGCATGGAAGCAGGCGAGGCCATCGAGCACCGCATGGTAACCAATGCCATCGAGAAAGCTCAGCGCAAAGTGGAAGGTCGGAACTTCGATATTCGTAAGCAGCTGCTCGAATATGATGATGTCGCCAATGAACAGCGTAAGGTGATCTATCACATGCGTAACACCCTGCTGGAATCGCAGGATGTGGGTGAGACGATCAACGAGTTCCGCCGTGATGCGTTGGCGCAAACATTCAGCGCCCATATTCCACCGCAATCCTTGCCTGAGCAGTGGGATGTGGCAGGGCTTGAAGAAGCGATCTATAACGACTTCGGACTCAAGCTACCGATTCAGCAGTGGCTGGATGAAGACGACAAGCTGTACGAGGAAACACTTCGCGAGAAAATTCTCGAAACGCTGGTGGCGGCCTATCATGAGAAGGAAGAGATGGCAGGTGCCGAGGCTCTGCGCAGCTTCGAGAAGCAGATGCTGCTGCGTGTCATGGACGATCTGTGGAAAGATCACCTGACTACAATGGACCATCTGCGTCACGGTATTCACCTGCGTGGCTATGCGCAAAAGAACCCGAAGCAAGAGTACAAGCGCGAGTCCTTCAACCTGTTCCAGGAACTTCTGGAAAGCGTCAAGCGTGACACGATTCGTGTGCTCTCTCACGTTCAGGTTCGTCGTGAAGACGCTGCCGAAGAAGAGGCGCGCATGCGTCATGAGGCCGAGGAGCTGGCCAAGCGTATGCAATTCCAGCATGCCGAAGCGCCTTCCATTGCGCAGCCTGAGGTACAGGTACCGGAGGAGGGCGAAGACACGGTCGTACCTCTTGAGCCTGCACGCAACGAGCAGAAAATAGGCCGCAACGAGCCTTGCCCGTGCGGATCCGGTAAAAAGTACAAGCATTGCCACGGCAAGCTGGACTAATGCCTGGCTGACGTGCGCACGTTATGACCCTATCGCCGCGACCGGCTCAGCCGCTCGCGGCGTTTCATTGTTAGCTACAGGAGAAACCTCATGGCTGTTGGTCTCGGCCCGTTGTCTACGTTACATCCTGTTCCAGGATTCGAGCTTGGTATTGCATCTGCCGGCATCAAGCGTCCTGGACGCAAGGATGTGGTTGTAATGCGTTGTGAAGAGGGTGCGCGGGTCGCTGGGGTTTTTACGACCAATGCATTTTGTGCCGCTCCGGTTGTTTTGGCGCGTAAACGATTTGCAGGTGATGTGCGTTATCTGCTGACCAACACAGGTAACGCCAATGCAGGTACCGGCGAGCCTGGAATGGCCGCTGCGGAGCGTACCTGTCAAGCGCTTGCCGATTTGACCGGGGTGGAAGCCTCAGCCATTCTGCCGTTTTCAACAGGCGTGATTGGTGAGCCGTTGCCTGTCGAGAAGATCGAAGCTGCCCTGCCTGCAGCGCTGGCTGATCTTAAGGCAGACAATTGGGCCCAAGCGGCCAGCGGTATCATGACGACTGATACCCTGCCCAAGGGGGCGAGCCGGCAGTTTACCTTTGACGGGCAAACCGTCACCGTGACGGGCATCAGCAAGGGCGCCGGGATGATTCGTCCCAACATGGCTACCATGCTGGGCTACATTGCGACGGATGCAAAGGTGGCTCAACCCGTTCTGCAGGATTTGTTGCGTGACGCTTCCAATAAATCCTTCAATCGCATCACCATCGATGGCGATACCTCCACCAATGACTGCTGCATGCTGATCGCTACCGGCAAGTCATTGCTCCCCGAGATTGATAGAGCCGAAGGCGAACTGTTCGCACAGCTCAAACGAGCGATTTTCGAGGTGTCCATGGAGCTTGCCCAAGCCATCGTTCGAGACGGCGAGGGCGCAACCAAGTTTGTAACGGTGGAAGTCAACGGCGGCAAGAATCATCAGGAATGCCTGGACGTAGCCTATGCTGTGGCACATTCCCCACTGATCAAGACAGCATTGTTTGCCTCTGACCCCAATTGGGGACGCATTCTGGCTGCAGTTGGCCGGGCAGGCGTTCCGGAGTTGGATGTCAGCCTGATCGATGTTTTCCTTGGTGATGTCTGTATTGCTCAAAAAGGCGGTCGCGCCGCGACCTATACCGAGGCGCAAGGCGCTGAAGTCATGAGCAAAGAGGAAATTGGCATTCGTATTGAATTGGGTCGTGGACATTGCAGTGAGACGATCTGGACAACGGATCTGTCCCATGAATACGTGAAGATCAACGCGGAATACCGCACCTGACGCGAAACATTCCCGATTTATTGAGGAATCGTTTCATAACGCGCCTCTCTTGTGCTCCTATAGATGCATGATTTTGGATAAGGAGAGGCGCGTGTCTCTTACCCTGGTTATCGGTAACAAAAATTACTCGTCTTGGTCGCTTAGAGCCTGGCTGGTCATGGAGCTGTCCGGTGCTACCTATGACGAGCTCCAAATTCCGCTCTACACACCAGACAGCCGTGCGCGGCTTAGACAGCACTCTCCTACCGGTAAGGTACCTGTCCTGAAGACCCCGGAAGGCGTCATTTGGGATTCTCTGGCAATTGCCGAGTATATGGCCGAAAACTACTCGCAAGCAGGACTGTGGCCGTCTGACGCTGCCGCGCGGGCAATGGCCCGTTCATTGTGTGCTGAAATGCACAGCGGTTTTTCAGCGTTGCGTAACCACCTGCCCATGGACCTGAAGCGCCGCCAACGGCTCGCGACAATGCCTGCCGAAGCTGAAAATGACATCAAGCGTATCTGTTCCTTATGGGCAGAGTGCCGTGAGCGTTTTGGTGCAGAAGGGCCGTTCCTGTTTGGTCGTGCCAGTATTGCTGACGCTTTTTATGCCCCTGTCGCTACACGCCTGAGAAGTTATTCTGTGCCTCTTGCATCCGATGCTGATGGATATGTAGATGCCATTTACGCATGGCCTGCATTCCAACGCTGGTATGAGGAGGCATTGAAAGAGAAAGAGGTTATTTCATGAGTCGAGTTCACGTCGCAGCAGCGGTTATTCGCAATCCTCAAAGTGAAATCCTGATAGCAAAGCGATCAAAGGAGCAGCACCAGGGTGGTTTGTGGGAGTTTCCAGGTGGAAAGGTCGAGCCTGGCGAGGATGTTCAGGTCGCCCTGGCTCGTGAGCTGAGCGAAGAGTTAGGTATTCAGGTAGAGGTCTGCCGTCCATTGATCCAGGTTTGCCATGACTATACGGATAAGTCGGTTCTACTCGACGTATGGGAGGTCACTTCATTTGCAGGGGAGGCCAAAGGACTCGAAGGCCAACCGTTGGCTTGGGTACGGCCACGTGACTTGCCCGACTATGAATTTCCCGAGGCAAACATTCCTATCGTCAAGGCTGCCCGGCTACCACGCACCTATCTGATCACGCCAGGGGATCTTGAGCCGAAGGCGTTGCTTAATGGGCTTGCCAGAGCATTGGATGCAGGTATCGAGCTGGTTCAGCTGCGCACGCCTGCCTCATTCGATCCTCAATACCGTGACCTCGCAGTGGATGCGCAAGGACTCTGTGCTGGCCGTGCTCAGCTCATGCTCAAGGGGCCATTGGAATGGTTGGGTGACTTTCCGGCTGCCGGATGGCATATAACCAGCCAGCAGCTGCGCCGTTACGCTGACAATGGGCGACCTTTTCCTGAGCACCGTTGGCTGGCAGCGTCTTGTCATAATGCTGAGGAGCTTGAGCTTGCCAGGCAGATGGGAGTGGACTTCGTAACGCTTTCTCCTGTTCAACCTACCGAGTCTCACCCAGGAGCGCCGACGCTGGGATGGGAAGCCGCGGAAGCGCTTTTGAAGGCATTTAACCATCCTGCATATCTGCTAGGCGGCCTAGGGCCCGCTGACTTGTCCCGTGCCTGGGCGTCGGGTGCCCAGGGGGTAGCGGGTATCCGCGCTTTTTGGCCTGCGGAGTGAACGTTGAGTTCCGGTGCTGATACGGTCACCGGAATCTATCTAACGAGGCCTGTCTGGCCCCGTTAGCTGAGAGGCGTCAGCCAGCGGGGTGGGCAGCAGTAGTTCACCCAGCTCGCTAGCTCGGCGAGCAATAACCTTTTGCTTGAATACTTCAAGAATTTCGACCAGTACTTCATCAAGATCCGTTTGTCCTCGAGGCAGACTTTCATCGAAGCTACGATCAGCAATACGGCTGGCCAACGCCTTAAAGTCTCTTGACTGCAGACCAACAACCGCCTCACGGATCAGGCGATTGACGATATCGGCAAGCGTATTGTCGAGAGACTTGGCGAGGCGATCGCCCATGGGAAGTCGCTTCAGGGATTTGATGTCCTCGTTTTCGGCTACTGCCGAGCTGATCAATTCGCTGACATAACGATGCAGCGTAGCCTGGTTATGAGCATAGCTTTCATTGATCATGCGTTGTAACCGCGAGGCGACCGCATCTATCAGCTGCTGTTTGCGTGGTCGAATGACATCGTCGATAACGCGGCTGGAAAAGTCGTCCTGCGTACGAAGCTCTTCCTGTATCTCGCCGAAGATTTTAATCATGACGCGATCAGAGATTTCCTCCATCAAGAGCTGATAGTAGTGATTAAGAAACTCGTAGAGGCGCCAATGACGAATGTCGATGAGGCCCAGCCGTTGCAGACGAATAAGCAGGGAGGCGACGCGCAAGGCTCTCAGGAGGCGGAAGCCACTCAGCGGAATGCAACCTAGAACGTCATACCAGTGAATAAAAGGGTAGTACCACCACTTGCCATGACACCGCTCTGCAATGGCAATCGCCCAGCTCAGCAGTACATCCAGAATGAAAAATGCAACAAAGCAGAGATCGATTGTCTGGAAGTGTGCATGCACATAATGAGCATACCAGCCATGTGCAGTGGGGCTGGCCAGCTCAACCAGACGATTCAACGGGCCAATTGAATAAAGGCTATCAAACAGAATCAACGCCAGATTGGCACATACCAATACGAGAATGAATCCATCCCAGGCGGCATGGAGCCCTTCGCGGCGACGTGTCGGTGGAAGGGCGGTGGGATCAGCCATCATGATGTCCCGCTTTCTGAGCCGGCCTCCACAAGCGCTCGGCAATACCCTGACGCCTACCAATGATGCGTGCGACAACAAACAGCAAGTCCGAAAGGCGGTTGAGATAAGCCATCCCTACACCTTCGAGCGGCTCGCTTAGGTTTAACGTCTGGCAACGCCGCTCGGCACGTCGAGCGATGCTGCGTGCGGTATGAGCCAACGCAACGGCGCGTGAACCGCCGGGCAGGATGAAGTTCTCGAGAGGCCCCAGCTCTTCATTCCAAGTATCGATCGCCTGCTCCAGTCGTTCGATCTCATCGTAGTCCAGCGCGCGATAATCTGGCATGGCCAACTCACCACCCAGATCGAACAGGCGATGCTGGCAGGGCGTCAGGACGTCAATGACGGAGACAAGCTCGGGGATGTGAACCTGCTGATCCTCCAGCTCTGCAAGCAGAACGCCTAGCATGCTATTGAGTTCGTCCACATCACCAATGGCCTCGATACGAGGATGGTCCTTGCGGACGCGGCTGCCGTCTGCCAGACCTGTTTCGCCTGTGTCACCGGTTCGGGTGTAGATTTTTGACAGGCGATAGCCCATGTACAAGCTCCTTGGTATCAGTTGTTACCTGCCTCCGGCTGATTGAGCGGCAAGCGCAGGGTAAAGCAGGTGCCTTCACCAGGTCTGGAATGGACCTCCATTTGACCCTTGTGGTTGTTGGTAATGATGAAATAAGACACGGACAAACCCAGTCCGGTCCCTTGTCCCACTTCCTTGGTGGTAAAGAAGGGTTCGAAGATCCGCTTGCAAATTGATTCCGGAATCCCGATCCCATTGTCCTCAACCTGAATTTCTGCCCAATCGCCTCGGCGGTATGTACGCAGCACCACACGGCCCGTTTCGCCTTCTTCTTCATCATCCCGTTGATGAATGGCCTGGGCCGCGTTCTTCAACAGATTGAGGAGAACCTGCTCAAGTTCATTGGCAATAACCGGTACGGGCCCCAGATCCGGATCAAATTCACATTGGATATTGAGTGCGCGGAAGTCGAAACCTTCTGCCAGGTCAAAATCATTGCCAGCAATTTCGATGGCCTGGTCGATCAGGGAGGGCAGGTCGCAGGCGACCATCTTGCGGTTGCTTCGACGACTGAAAGCCAGCATGTGACTGACGATTTTGGCTGCACGGCTTCCTGCCTGATGAATCCCATCAAGAAGACGGGGGATTTCCCGCCCCTCCAGGTAGCAGTTCACATCCTCCAGTCCCACGCCGCACTCTGCTGCCTGATCGATATTCTTGGGAAGCTCTGGCGAAAGTCGGCGGCGGATATTCTGGACGTTATGCAGGATGGCACCGAGCGGATTATTAATTTCATGCGCCATGCCCGCAGCCAAGCCACCGACCGAGAGCATTTTTTCGGATTGCACCATCAGCTCTTCCATGTTCAGGCGCTGGGTGATGTCATCGATTCGGATGACGACTCCGCGTCCGGCACCGCCCATGAGCGGATAAAATGTCAGCGTGTAATGTCGGGGAGCGTCAATCAGCGCCCAGGTGACACGCTCTACTTTTTCCACACGCATATGTTCGGCAGCGCGACTTAGCTGGGGAAGAAACGGTTTGATTGAGGGGAAGGCCAGAAAAATAGGTTGATTCAACGCCTCATCCAGATTGGTGCCTGAGAGATTGGTTGCCTCCTGGTTCCACTGCGTCACATAGAACTGTTCATCGACAGCAATCAGTGCCGATGGCATCGAGTCGATGATGCTGTTGAGGTAATTTTGAAAGCCGGTGAGCTTTTTCTCGATCTTGCCCCGTACCTGAACTTCCAGTTCGAGCTTTCGGTTCGAGCGACGTGTTTCTTCGGCCAGGGTTTGAGCCTGAAGCACTGCGGACTGGGCGTCATCACGGGCGCGTTTGAGCTGTTGCTCGCGGCCCTCGATGCGGGTCAGCATCGTATTGAAAGCATCTGCCAGCCGACCTATTTCGTCGTCACTACCCTTGCCAGCGCGCAGCGAGTAGTTTTCCTCGCGGGTAACCTGGCGAGACAGCTCTTCCAGCTGAAGGATCGGCCGGGTGATCAACAGACGAATCTGTCTGGCCACAACAAACCAGAGCAGGAGACTGAACACCAGAATGGCGATACTGGCGGTCAGCGTTCCGGTATAGAAGGCCCCGGGTAACTCGCTGCTGGCGACCAGCAGCAAATGGCCGGAGCGGCCATCTTCTTGAGGAAGCTCGATCAGCACATTCGTACGAAACTCACGCAAGCGCCAGTTTTCAAGGCTTGTGTAATGCGTAGGCAGCTTTAGCAACGTGCCATTTTGTATTTCGGCAAGTAGATGCCCGTCCTGGTTGTAAATGGCGGCCAGGCGGAGCGGACTGTAATTGTCGAGTCGATGCAGAAGCGCTTCAGCCCGCTCCTTGGAGCTCAGCGCCTCCTGGCTCAGCGTGGGGATTGCCAGCAGCCTGCCAACCGTTTGCAACGCCTGGGGCGTCATGTTTTCCTGGGAAATCCAGTAGGCTGCAGAGATGAAGGTAATGTTAGCTACCAGCAGCACAGCGCTTAACAGTACAAGAAGCGCAGCCAACAACTTCTGGCCAACCGGAAGATTTCTGAGTCGCTCGCGCAGAATCATGGCTTACATCGCTGCAATAGGATCGGAAAGGGTAGCCTGCGCTTAGTCTACCGGCAATCCATGGGTCTCCAGATGATCGATCAAGTGCCGATGGAGTTGCTCAAGGGCGCCCAGCTTGAGCCCATGGCGCTGGGCCTCTTGCAGTGCATGGCCAAGCAAAAAACTGATTTCCGTACGACGCCCATGGGTAACGTCCTGAAGCATTGATGAGGTGTTGTCGGCAGTCGCATCAATTACAGCCAGCACCGCTTCCTGAAGGCCAGGGGCAAGGTTTCCGTGCCCGACTGCCTCCAATAACGCGCCCAGTTCAAGGGTGAGGGCTTTGATCTCGCCAGCGTAGGCGTTGAGCTCACCATTACGGCATTTATGGAGCACCGTTAAGGGGTTGATGGCACAGTTGATGGCAAGCTTGCGCCAGAGTTGCCCCATGATTTCTGTTGACCACTGGACCGGTATGCCCGCCTCGTTGAGCTCATCCAGCCACTCCGGTACATGATCGGGATGAGCCGGATCACCCAGCCAAGTGTGGCCTTTCCCTGCCTGGACGATGCTGAAATCGGACTCACGGAAGGCGCCTTCCGTGCTGCTTGCAAGTATGCAGCGAGCCCGCGGTATACGCTCGACTACGCGTTCCTGGCTGCCAATGCCGTTCTGCAGCAGAACCACTTCAGCGCCAGGAACGAGGCGGGATGCCACGGCTGCGACGGCGTCCTCCGCATCGTAAGCCTTGCAGGCCACCAGCAGGCGTCGGATGGGGGAGGTCTCTTGAGGTGTTTCGGCAGGCAATGGGTAAAGGCTGTCCTGCTCACCCTCACGTAAGGAGAGTCCACCGGCTGCCCGGTATTGGGCCAGGCGCAAGCGGTCTTTGAAGATCAGGCGTACCGGGATGCCTGCGCGAAACAAGCGCGCTGCCCATAACCCTCCCAGACTTCCAGCTCCCAGAATATGCCAGCTCATGACGTTATACCTCGTTAGCAAAAATAGAAGGAACCCATGTTTCACGTCCGGGCAGGATGGAATTCCGGGTAATCGACCACAGTCGTTATAATGGCTGCCCCTTTTTGATCGTCAAGCCAGTCGCATCAAGTCAAGCGCCTGGCCTACATGGAGATATGACATGCCTTCTTTTGATGTAGTGTCCGAACTAGATAAACATGAAGTGACTAATGCGGTTGAAAATGCCATGAAGGAACTGGATCGCCGCTATGACCTACGCGGAAAGGGCTCCTTTGAATTCAAAGAGCTTACCGTCACGCTAACGGCGGAAGCGGATTTTCAACTTGAGCAGATGCTGGAGATCCTGAAAATGAATTTAGCCAAGCGCAAGATCGATGTGCAGTGTCTGGAAGTTAAGGATGCCTATGCCTCTGGCAAAAGTGTCAAGCAGGAAGTTGTACTGCGCGAAGGCATCGATAAGGAGCTTGCCAAAAAAATCGTTGCCACCATCAAGGACAGCAAGATCAAGGTTCAGGCCGCAATCCAGGGCGAGCAGGTCCGCGTGACTGGCAAGAAGCGCGATGAGCTTCAGGAAACCATTGCCATGTTGCGCGGCCAAGAATTGGGCATGCCGCTTCAGTTCAACAACTTCCGTGATTGATTCCAGCTTCTTTATGTAGTTTGTTTCAACGGAATCTTCGAAGTACCGGTACGTCGTACATGGCGTGACTAACGGCTATTGGCCGGTCATTTCCATTGATTTAAGGAGAATCCCACGATGGATTTCAGTGCGCAGTTTGATCGTCTACTCAGAGCTTCCGAAGCATGGTTGCCGATCCTGCTGCAGTATACTGGGCAGTTGCTGCTGGCCTTGCTGACCTTGGCCATTGGCTGGTGGGTTATCAACAAGGTCACCGACAACATGGCCCGCCTTCTGAAGGCGCGCCGTGTTGACGCCGAACTGCTTGGCTTCGTTGGCAGCCTGGCCAATATCGTACTCAAGGTGCTGCTTGCTGTCAGCGTAGCCTCCATGATCGGTATCGCTACCACCTCATTCGTCGCTGTGATTGGTGCAGCAGGACTGGCTGTGGGGCTGGCCTTGCAGGGTAGCCTTGCGAATTTTGCCGGCGGCGTCCTGATTCTCATGTTCCGGCCTTACCGCGTCGGCGAATTCATAGAGGCGCAGGGCGTTATGGGTACTGTCGAATCGGTCCAGATTTTCCATACGATTCTGCTGACAGGCGACAACAAGACTGTAACCATCCCCAACGGCACACTATCCAACGGGATCATTACCAACTATTCGCGCCAGCCCAAGCGTAAAGTCATTTTCAACGTGGGTGTCGACTACGAAGCCAACTTGCAGAGGGGGCGGGAGATGCTACTCAAGCTGGCCGAGGACGCTCGTGTCCATCAGGACCCTGCCCCTGAGGTCGTCGTCTCTGAGTTGGGTGATAGCGCCATTACCTTGTCGCTACGTTTTTGGACCAACAGCGGCGATTACTGGCCGCTCATGTTCATGCTCAATGAGCGTGCTCGCGATCAGCTGGCTGAGGTCGGAATTGGTATTCCGTTCCCACAGCGAGTGGTCCATATGGTGTCGGAAAAGCCTGCCACCACCTGATAATAAAAAGCCCGCTTCTACGCGGGCTTTTTTGTTATCCATTACGGCGTCGTGGGCTCCCCGGTGGGTTGTTGGCTCGATGTCTTGCGCTGCTGCAACCAGAGCACAACGATCAGCACAAGGGTGGGAATTCCCAATAGGGTTGTAATCATGAAAAAGGATACATACCCGACATGCTCAACCACGCTGCCCGAGTATCCACCCAGCAAGCGAGGCAGCAGCAACATCAACGAGCTAAGCAGCGCATATTGGGTGGCTGAAAAGCGTAGGTTCGTAAGACTGGACAGGTAAGCGATAAAGGCCGAGGAGGCGAGGCCTGCACTGAAGTTATCGCAGCAGATGGCAACAACCAGAAGCATGGTATTGGCACCTGTTGTGGCAATCAGCGCAAAAAGTAGGTTAGTCAATGCAGAGGCCAGTCCGCCGAGAAAGAGGATCGGTAGAATGCTGATTCGAGCCGTCAGGACGCCTCCTGCTGCTGCACCCAATAACGTCATCACCACACCAAATACCTTGCTGACCATGGCAATCGTTTCCTTGCTATAGCCAACATCGATATAGAACACACCCGCCATGACGCCCATGACGGTATCGGACAGGCGATAGGTCGAGATCAACCCCAGCAGCATGAGCGCTTGCCAGCGATAGCGTTGGATGAATTCGCTGACCGGTGTCAGAACCGGGCCCATGAGCTTGCGGCCTGAGCTGGACAGGCACAGGGAGGCAATCAGCAGATACATAAGTCCACGGGGCCAGTAGCCACCAAAGAACGCCTGGCAGCCACCGGTTACAGCAATACACAGTACGATCAGCACGATGACCGAGACCGCCTGATGAGCAAAGTCAAAGCGGGGAACTTCGTTTTCGTTACTCGCACTCAGATGCAGGTCCATAGGCTGCCGAATCTTTTCCAGCAAATCCTTGATGGGCTCATAGATACGGCGTCCCCAAGGGGACACGCAGCCAATGATGAACAAGGCGTACAACATTGCACGAGGCCAGGCGAAATCGATGATGGCGTTGATCATAGCGGGAATCGAAATCAGCATGACCAAGACCAGGGCAACCGACAGCAGTTGATGGTTGAACCCAAAGCGTGAATCGGCCAGTCCCATGGGGGCCGCCAGTAGAGGTTCACGAATCAGAAGGCTGGTCAGCAGACCCGGCAGTACCAGCAATGCAAAAAGCATATAAGTCGTCGCCCAGGCGGACTGGCTGTAATTCATCAGGCTGGACCCAAGCATTTCGGCCAGGAATAGTGCACCTGCACTCGCCAGAAGAGAGGCGATTCGGTAGCCGGTCATATAACAGGCAGCCAGAGCCGCCTGCCGGGAATCCTCTGCTATCTCCAGCCGGTAGGCATCTACTGCGATGTCCTGCGTGGCCGATGCAAAGGCCACCACAACGGCCAGGGCAATCATGGCACTCAAATGATATTGCGGGTTACACAACGCCATGCCCAGTAAACCCAGACCTATTAGGATCTGTGATAAGACCAGCCAGGAGCGTCGACGGCCCAGACTGCCAATGACCGGCAGGCGCCACTGATCGAGCATGGGCGACCATACCCATTTGAAGGCGTAGGCAAGACCGATCCAGCTGGCATACCCGATGGTTTCACGCGAGACGCCAGCCTCCCTCAACCAGACGGACAGGGTCGAGAAAACCAGCATCGTCGGAAGGCCTGCGGCAAACCCCATCAGCAGCAAGGCCAGACAGGCAGGGGACTTGTACGTGGCGAGGGCTTCTCGCCAGAAGTTTCTGATCATGCGAACCGGTATTTACAAAAACACACACTCTACTCGCAAGCCTGAAGTGGATTCCACCTGTGCCGACGCATGTCCACCCGATCATTGTGAAAAATGATGCCTTCAGCCCGTAATCGCTGTCGTTGCTCTATACCCGAAAGGGAATCGGGCGGTAAGCTGATTCGACCATCTGTCCCGATCACTCGATGCCAGGGAAGGGTGGTCCCTTCCGGCAGACGGGAAAGTGTCCGTCCCACCCATCGAGCCGCACGGCCCAAGCCAGCCAGTTCAGCTAACTGACCGTAGCTGACGACCTTTCCAGGAGGTATTTCTGCCATGACGCCGAAAAGCGCTGCCTGGCGAGTCTCGGGTGTGTCTGAATGTTGGAAAAGGGAGTGAGGCATAGGGCTGAACTCGACGTATTTCAAAAAACAAGCAAAGAAATGCTGGGCCAGTGGAATTTGTTAATGAAAATCAGTCATATGCGCTTGGCGTGAAAAGGTTGCTCAACCTCACCCGCGATTATTTCTGCTTTCTTAACAAGAGCCGGACAAACATAACCGGTTCATATCTCTACAACGGCGTCTTTTATGTTGTCACGAACTCTCTTTTGCCTTGCCGCTTTTTCAGCCCTTTCCAGTACCGCTTTTGCGGACACGGTATGGCTGAAAAATGGTGACCGCTTGACCGGGACGATCAAGCTTTTAGACAGCAAGAAGCTATTGTTGCAGACCGATTACGGTGGCTCCATTCCCTTGTCCTGGGACAAGGTGGCTACGCTGCAGCGCGATCAGCCCGTGCTGGTGCAGCGTGGTGAATACGAGGAGGATGTCGAGGTCAAGAGCCTCAAGCCTGCCGGCCAGGGTCAGGTCATTGTCGAAACGGCAGAGCAGGGCGCGCAGACCGTACCGCTGGCCAGCATCAGCCAGATTGTGCCACCAAAGCCGCTCCTGCATGACTTTACCTGGAAGGGCAACATCGATGCGGCATTGAATTACAAGCGTGCCGACAAGGATACAGACGACTACGACATCGACTTCAAGACCCAGGCTCGGCACGGTATGTGGCGTCACAATGCCCAGGGCAGTTACGACCGTGAAAAGAAGGACGGAGCGGTATCCACGGATAACTGGTCGCTTCAGTACGCGCTGGATCGTTTCTTCAATGAAAAGTTTTTCTGGCAGGGACGGCTGTCCTACGACAGGGACAAAGTTGAAGACATCGCTCGCCAGCGTAACGTTGGTACAGGCCCGGGCTATCAGTTCTGGGATAACGAGCTGGGATCCTTCTCCCTGACAGCGCTGCTGGATCGCGCCGACTATCAATACCGCGATGGTGACAAGGACAGCTTCTACTCCGTGTCAATGAAGTGGGACTACAACCGTTACGTATACGGACAGACGGTTCAGCTATTCACTACTGGTGAAGTAGGACGCCCGCTGGACAATACCGCGGACTTCAGCCTGGATACGGATTTAGGGCTGCGCTACAAGGTCACCAACTGGGCGTCTCTTAACCTGAAGGCGTCAAAGCAGCTAGTCAGCGGGGCCAAGGGAAGTCTCAACGAAACCCAATACAGCGCAGGGATTGGCGTAACGTGGTAACTGCTTGTGCTAGGGCGCCCTTGTGGCGCCTTATCCAGCCAGTAGTCAGCTGACTCCTCATCAATCCATACCTTGTAACACTCCTTTCTATTGCGCAGAAGCCCGTGTCGTCTGGCCTTGAGTGTCTATTGATAGCGTGATTCCACACGCAAGGGTTGAATTAATCCCTGGTCAACGCCACCTTGGAGTTTTGGTAGGTTCGGCCTTGGAGGCCCCAAAGGACACTGCGATGCGCAAATTCCTGTTTCTGTTTTTACTGTTTCCCCTGTTGGAACTGGCAGTCATGATCAAGATTGGTAGTTCCATTGGAGTCGGCTGGACGTTGATCCTGCTGGTCCTGAGTACTCTCATTGGTATTGGCATGCTTCGGGTGGCCGGCTTCACGACGCTTTGGCGGGCTCGTATACGTATTGCCATGGGTGAAGCGCCTGAGAAAGAGATCATGCAGGGACTGACGATGGCCGTCAGCGGCTCCTTGTTTGTCTTGCCCGGCTTTATCAGTGATGTGCTGGCGCTGCTGGTGCTGTTACCCATTACACGCAAGTTGCTGATAGGGTCTGTAATGGCGCGGATCAATGTGCGCGGAGGCGGGCAGACTTATCAGCACAGACCAGGTGATTTTCATCAGAATCATCAGCGCCCCGAGGCCCCTCGCGTGATCGAAGGTGAGTACGAGCGGCGAGATGATAAGAAGCCGTTTAATCACTGAATTAGAAAAATTTTTTTGCTCTGCCCCTTGAAATGATTTTCTACAACCTCATGTAGCGGACACCGTAAGGTTCTTGCCATTGGCAGGCTGAATTCGCACCTTGCATTGCAGGGTGCACCCGGCGAAGCCGGTTAAAACAAAACAGCCGGTGGTCTTCACCGGTAATTGGAAACGCTTACATATTAGGAGATACGACTATGAAGCTTCGTCCTCTGCATGATCGCGTCGTGATCCGTCGCAGCGAAGAAGAAACCAAGACTGCTGGCGGCATCGTGCTGCCGGGCTCGGCTGCCGAAAAGCCGAATCGTGGTGAAGTCGTTGCGGTAGGAACCGGTCGCGTTCTGGATAACGGCGAAGTTCGCGCTCCAGCTGTAAAGGTTGGCGACAAAGTAGTATTTGGTCCCTATTCCGGCAGCAACGCCATCAAGGTTGATGGCGAAGAACTGCTGATCATGGCTGAGTCCGAGATCCTGGCTGTACTGGAAGGCTGATTGCCGATCCCTGTTTCCACCGAATTCGTTTAGAGGAAAAAGAACATGGCTGCTAAAGAAGTCAAATTCGGCGACTCCGCCCGCAAGAAAATGCTGGTCGGCGTAAACGTTCTGGCTGACGCTGTAAAGGCAACACTGGGCCCGAAAGGTCGTAACGTTGTTTTGGACAAGAGCTTTGGCGCTCCGACCATCACCAAAGATGGCGTTTCCGTTGCCAAAGAAATCGAGCTGAAAGACAAGTTCGAAAACATGGGTGCTCAGCTGGTCAAGGACGTTGCGTCCAAGGCTAACGATGCAGCTGGTGACGGTACTACCACTGCTACCGTTCTGGCTCAGTCCATCGTAAACGAAGGCCTGAAGGCTGTTGCTGCCGGCATGAACCCAATGGATCTGAAGCGCGGCATCGACAAGGCAACCATCGCCATCGTTGCTCAGCTTAAGGAACTGTCCAAGCCTTGCGCCGATTTCCGTGCCATCGCTCAGGTAGGTACCATTTCCGCCAACTCCGACGAATCCATTGGCAGCATCATTGCTGAAGCCATGGAAAAAGTAGGCAAGGAAGGCGTGATCACTGTTGAAGAAGGTTCCGGCCTGGAAAACGAACTGTCTGTCGTAGAAGGCATGCAGTTTGACCGTGGCTACCTGTCTCCTTACTTCATCAACAAGCCGGACACCATGTCCGCCGAGCTGGACAACCCGCTGCTGCTGTTGGTTGACAAGAAGATCTCCAACATCCGCGAAATGCTGCCGGTGCTGGAATCCGTTGCCAAGGCTGGCCGTCCGCTGCTGATCGTTGCTGAAGACGTTGAAGGCGAAGCGCTGGCTACTCTGGTCGTCAACAACATGCGTGGCATCGTCAAGGTTGCTGCTGTCAAGGCGCCTGGCTTCGGTGATCGCCGCAAGGCCATGCTGCAGGATATCGCCATCCTGACTGGCGGCACTGTGATTTCTGAAGAAGTAGGCCTGAGCCTGGAAAGCACCACTCTGGAGCACCTGGGTCAAGCCAAGCGCGTTGTTATCAACAAGGAAAACACCACTGTTATCGACGGTGCTGGCGTTCAGGTTGATATCGAAGCTCGCGTCAAGCAGATCCGTGCTCAGATCGAAGAGACTTCTTCCGATTACGACCGCGAAAAACTGCAAGAGCGTCTGGCCAAGCTGGCTGGCGGTGTTGCTGTGATCAAGGTGGGTGCGGCAACTGAAGTTGAAATGAAAGAGAAGAAGGCTCGCGTTGAAGACGCCCTGCACGCAACCCGTGCAGCCGTTGAAGAAGGCGTGGTGCCTGGCGGTGGCGTAGCCCTGGTTCGTTCCCTGCAGGCCATCGAAGGTCTGAAAGGCGACAACGAAGATCAGAACGTAGGTATCGCTCTGCTGCGTCGTGCTGTTGAAGCACCTCTGCGCCAGATCGTTGCCAACGCGGGTGGCGAGCCAAGCGTCGTGGTTGACAAGGTCAAGGCCGGTGAAGGCAACTACGGCTTCAACGCTGCGACCGGCGAATACGGCGATATGATCGAGATGGGTATTCTTGACCCGGCTAAAGTGACTCGTAGCGCCCTGCAGGCTGCTGCCTCTATTGGCGGCTTGATGGTAACTACCGAAGCCATGGTTGCTGATATCCCAGAAGACAAGGCCGCTCCGGCAATGCCTGACATGGGCGGCATGGGCGGTATGGGCGGCATGATGTAAGCCACCCAGCTACCTAGCTAAAAAAGCCCGGCCTAATGGTCGGGCTTTTTTATGGGCAATACTTAAAGCGCAGACGGGGCGGGAGCAGTCTTTTCTGGTGAGGAGGCCGGGCGGTAAAGCATCAATCGGTAAAAAGCCAGGCACACCAGCCAATCAAAAAGTGCCGTCCATATGTTATGGGAAAGAAAGTGGGCCCCTTGCATCATCCGTCCGATGGAAAAGATGCAGCCCAGCGCGAAGGCTGCAGCCAGCGCACCACGTGCCAGCCGTGCACGGCGATCGCGTAAAAAGAAGTAGAACGCAAACAAGGTAAAACCACTGGAAGCATGGCCGCCGGGCCAGCACAAATTGTTCTTGTTGGTCGCGGGACGCTCTGACAATAACGGGGAGTAAACCTGGTCACCTCCATACTGAACCAGACTCCAGGGGCAGGGGACGTCGGTCAGCTTTTTCAGTGGCATGACAAGCGCTGTACACGTACCCATTGCAAGCACCAAGTATCCCAACGACTTGCGCCAAGGTTTCAGAGGTGTCCAGAAAAAGCTCAGGATCGAGCCTGCAATGGCAATAATACCGATCAGGATAACCAGCTGTTTGGCCCGATCATGCAGAACATCCTCAAGAAAGGCACTGTGTCGCCCAATAAACCCTGTGCCTGGATCATAGAATGCATCGGCCAGTGCAAAGTCGAGGCGTGTGGGCTCAACACTCAATAAAAGAATCATTACTGCCAAAGGCAGACCCAGAGCCCAGAAAAAGTTGAGCGGGCGAGAGTAAGCAGAAGCGTTCATGGGTATCCTAGAAGGAGAGAGGCAATTGTTTACAGGGAAGGCAGTTTCTATCTGAGCAGATGAAACAGGGCGCTTCTGTACAGTGCGCTGTGCCTTGTCATGCCCAGGTGAATGGGTAGTGAAAAAAATGTTAAACAGGCCTGCTGCGACCGCGCGAGGCTATGAGGTGAGTTCATGCGTATTCTGGTGGTTGAAGATAACCGCGATATCTTGAGTAATCTGATGGATTACTTGAGTCTCAAGGGATATACAGTCGACTGTGCCCAGGATGGGCTCTCAGGCCTGCACTTGGCGGCAACCGAGCATTATGATCTGTTGATTCTCGATATCATGTTGCCGGGAATCGATGGGTACACGTTATGCCAGCGCTTGCGTGAGGATGCCCGGCGCGATACTCCGGTTATCATGCTGACGGCGCGAGATCAGTTGGATGACCGTCTCAAGGGGTTTCGCTCTGGCGCAGACGATTATCTGATCAAGCCTTTCGCCTTGTCGGAGTTGGCTGCTCGGATCGAAGCGGTAATGCGCAGGACGCGTGGAGGAGGCAGGCGGCAGCTCCAGGTGGCTGATCTTGTTTATGATCTCGACACGCTGGAAGTTAGCCGTGGGGGTAAATCGCTCAAGCTAAATCCCATCGGTCTCAAGCTGCTTGCGGCGCTCATGCAAAAAAGTCCGCATGTGATTCGGCGAGAAGTCCTGGAAGAGACGCTTTGGGGAGATGACTGCCCTGACAGCGATAGTCTGCGCAGTCATATTCACCAGCTCCGCCAAGTTATAGACAAACCCTTTGAAACGTCTTTGCTCCATACGGTACATGGTGTGGGCTACCGCCTGACGAATGATAGCAATGGAGTATAAGCAGAGCCTTTTACGCCGGATCATCATTGCATTTGTGCTGATGACCGTAGTGGTGGGCGGCCTGTTCTCCTTTGGTATTGTCGAGGTCGTACACCTGGTTGAAGAACAGCTGATCTCCGAAGACATGAGCAACGAGCTGAATCGCATGTTGCGACGAGACATGCGAAACGGTGGTCAGCCGGTGCTGGATCCTGGCATGAAGCTCTACTACGCGCCGGAAAATGAACCGCAGTCATTGCCGCCGGATCTGGTGGGGCTCAAGCAGGGCTTCAGTGAGGTCAAGGAGGGCGGTCGGTACTACTATGCCTGGGTTCGGTTCCAGGATGGGCGGCACTACATCCTTTTGCAGGATCAAAGTGATTTTGAGCGACGGGAAAAGGCTCTTTACCGGGTCGTGCTCAAGGGGTTTTTGCTCAGTGTGGCGTTGTCAGGCCTTCTCGGCTGGTTGCTGGCACGCCGAGTCATTGCTCCGGTCAGTCGTCTGGCTCGTCAGGTTCGGCATCGTGACCAGATGCTGCTGATGGCTCCCCCGTTGGCTCCGGATTATGCCAATGATGAAGTAGGGGAATTGGCAGCGGCGTTTGACGATGCATTAGGTCAGTTGCGTGATGCGCTTACCCGAGAGCAGTTGTTTACCAGTGATGTGAGCCATGAGTTGCGAACACCACTGATGGTAATTGCCACATCATGTGAGTTGCTGGCCGAGGATCCAGGTCTTGGTCCCAGAGGTAAGGCGCAGCTACAGCGAATGGTGAGCGCTACTGAGGAAATGCGGGATCTGGTACAAACCTTTCTCCAGTTGGCCAGGGCACAGCGCGACGGGGCGGTCATTGCGCCTCGCAGTTCGCTCAGAACGATTGCCGATGAGCTGGTGCTGCAGTGGCAGGGAGCAATCGAGGCCAAGGGGCTAACCTTGAGGTATGAACCTGGGAGTTATGAACATCAGCAGACCTACAACGCCCCATTCCTGCGGTCTGTCATGAGTAATCTGCTGCGTAACGCACTTCATTACACGGATGCGGGTGAAATTCGCCTGACGTTGGAGGAGGCTGCTTTTACGGTGGAAGACACGGGCAGCGGCATTCCTGAAGCTCAACACGATGAGGTCTTCAAGCCCTTTGTACGAGGTAGTGCAAGACGTGGCGAGGGATTAGGGCTTGGCCTCTCACTGGTTCATCGTATCTGCCAGTTGCAGGGATGGAAGGTTGCATTGACCAATCGTCAGCCAAACGGCTGCTGTTTCCGGGTTGAGTTGGCATTGCTTGAAAGCGGCAAAAACGATTGACGTAATTTTCACATGACCTTGACCCTGATTTAACGGTGCGCTCCATAAGGTGGCTTCATCTGACTTATGGAGTGCCGCCATGAAATCCACGATTGAGCTTCCCTTCTCCGAGAAGTATGACCGCGCGCATGCCGAGCAGTATTTCAAGAAACACCAGGATGGCATGGCTCGCCGCTTGTCTCATTGGCGAGATGAGCAACTTGCCCGCCGCGCCCTGAGGTTGGCGGGACAGCCCAATTTAGTCCTGGATCTACCATGCGGCGCCGGTCGTTTCTGGCCGCTGCTCGCGGAAAAACAGAATCGGGTCATTATTGGTGCTGATAACTCAGCGGATATGCTGGCCGTGGCATGTGCCTCCCAGCCCAAAGAGATAGTCCAGCGTGTGCGTACCTTGCAAACATCCGCTTTTGCTATCGATCTTCCTGATAACGCAGTAGACAGTATTTTCTGCATGCGCCTAGTGCATCACATTGCTGATAGCGCAGACCGCTTGGAAATGTTCAAGGAATTCAATCGTGTAACACGCGATACAGTCATTCTGTCATTATGGGTGGACGGTAATTTCAAGGCATGGCGCCGCAAGCAGCTAGAAGCCAGGCGGCAGCTCCGCAACAAAAGTACGGGTTATCAAAATCGCATTGTTCTAAATGCCGAGCAGGTCGAGCACGAATTCGTACAGGCTGGTTTTAGTGTCGAAAAGCATCTTGATTTCTTGCCGCATTACTCGATGTGGCGTGTTTATATTCTAAGAAAGGTCTGATTATGTCCGATATGTCTTTCCCACTGGGTACAACGTCGTCCAAGGGTACAGAGCGTTCCTTTGAAAACTGGTGGGGCATGTCGGGGGAGTGGGTCGAGGCGCCTAACGAGCGGCGGGGTGGAGAAAGCGGCGTCCAACGCATCCAGATCAATGACGGTACCATTGCCTATGTCAAGCGTCAGGTAGGGCATATCTATCGAAGTCTGCGTCATCCGTTTGGGCGGCCAACGGCCCTGCGTGAGCGAGATGCCTTGACTTCTATCGCTGCGCTGGGCGTGGGCGTACCGGAGCTCTTGTTCTGCGAGGCTCGACGGGATGAGCAAGGCTGGCGCGCACTGCTGGTAAGTGCCGAACTCGATGGGTATGTATCGCTGGAAGACTGGTACGCCAGCGGTGCCCAGACGCGGTATGACCAGGCGACCCGCAATATATTCCTGAAACAACTTGGCGCTATGTTGGCTCGGCTGCATAAGGCGCGCTGGCAGCATGGCTGCCTGTATGACAAGCATGTGTTCTTGCGCGTCCGTGAAACACAAGGCGAGGTTGATTTCGATGTGGCATTACTGGATCTCGAAAAATGCCGCCGTCGTTTCTCAGCGCGTCGCGCCGCTCGGCGGGATCTTCTGCAACTTAAGCGCCATTCGTCGCTCAGTCATGCGGACTGGCAGACCTTGGTCTACGGTTACCAAGCAGTATTTGGCAGGGTCATCAAAGGGTTGCAGCCATGAACTTAACAATCACAAGAACTTTGCTTTTAGTGGGTGCCCTCGGCGTTACAACAGTGGCGTTTTCGGCCTGGCACGAGCCGGGGGCAATGGTAGTCCAAGGGCATGAAGGAATCTCTTATTGCCAGACTCCGGCCAACGCGCGAATGGTTAAAGCGGTTCCGTCCGATGAAAACCTCATGCTGTTCTTGTATGGGATGACCCAGCGCGCGGCAGGCGCTCATTAATATTTAACGCTGCGAAGTACGGGAAAAGGGTTTTTATTCATTCAGAGCTCGGGCATGCTGTGGATGTTTGATTTGATTACCTCGAGCGAAACCTATGGCTGATGGTATTTTTTCCCGGTGCAGCGTTCAAAGCCTTCTGGATACGGACTTTTATAAGCTCACTATGATGCAGGCTGTCCTGCATAACTATCCCAATGCGGAAGTCGAGTGGGCATTTAAATGCCGAAACAATGAAGATCTTCGACCCTACGAGGCCGAGATTCGCGCCGAGATCGAACGGCTTGCCGATATCAGTATCAGTGATGAGCAGTTGGCGTTCCTCGAGCGTATCCCTTTCATCAAGCCCGACTTTATCCGCTTTCTTCGCCTGTTCCGCTTCAATCCGCGCTATGTGCATATTGGTGTTGAGAACGGTGCGTTCAGCCTGCGCCTGCGAGGCCCGTGGCTGCATCTGATCCTTTTTGAAGTGCCGATCCTTGCGTTGATAAGCGAGGTACGCAACCGCAATCGCTACCCTGAGCAGACCTTGGAGCAAGCCCGTGAGCAGCTCTATCGCAAATTTGATTGGCTGAAGCAGGAAGCCAGTCCGGCCGAGTTGGCCGATTTCAAAATGGCGGACTTCGGGACGCGCAGACGCTTCTCGTTTCCGGTTCAGGAGATGGTGGTCAAGGCGCTGCGAGATGATTTTCCCGGGCGTTTCGTAGGGACCAGCAACGTGCATCTGGCCCTTAGCCTGGGCGTAACCCCCCTGGGTACCATGGCGCATGAGTGGTTCATGGCACACCAGCAACTAGGGCCAAGACTGATCGACAGTCAGATCGCTGCACTGGACTGCTGGGTGCGTGAATATCGTGGGCTTTTGGGTATTGCCCTGACCGACACTGTGACCATGGATGCCTTCCTTCGCGATTTCGATCTGTATTTTGCGAAGCTGTTCGACGGCCTGCGCCACGACTCTGGTGATCCACTGACATGGGCCGAAAAAGCGATCAGGCATTACGAAAGCCTGGGCATCGACCCGATGAACAAGACCTTAGTGTTCTCCGACTCGTTGAACCTGGAAAAGGCGCTGAATCTTTACCGCGCCTTGAAGGGCCGAATCAAGGTGAGCTTTGGTATCGGCACCAACTTCACGTGTGATTTGCCGGGCGTTGCGCCAATGAATATTGTGCTAAAAATGACATCCTGCAATGGTCAGCCCGTCGCCAAGATCTCTGATGTGCCTGGCAAAACCCAAAGTGAAGATCAGGATTTTGTTTATTACCTGAAACACGTTTTTCGGGTTGCTTCCTGAGTGAAAGGCTTGATGGGTACGCAGTACCCATCAATGCAACAGCAAATGGTTATCCCACAGGCCGGAAGGCAGTTCGAGTGGCTTCATCACGATCTGTGTCTGTCTGCAGTCATAATGGCGGCAGCGGCCCTGACCTGAAGTCACGACAAACCCGCTTGCCACTGCGCCTACGCCTGCACAATCTGGTAGAGGTGCGTCCAGCCGCAGCATGCCACTGTCCAGGTCCCAGATAAAAAAACGATTGCCTCGAGGGGCTGTCAGGGCAACCAGTCTCAATTCGTCATGTACTGCTACGCTTGCCGTGTATTGGACCATGGATTGACGCTGCGTCTCTGCCACCGGAAAGGCTTTGAAGGCTTCTCCGGGACGCTTGATTCCGAGCATGGCGGCTGCGTCGGTGGCTGCGCCCATATATTGCTGACAGGCCAGAATGGTGCCGTCCGTTGCAATGGCCAAGTGGCGAACGCTGTTCATCTGCAGGTCCAACGTCTCCTTGGAAAGGAGCTCACCTGAGCGGCTCATCAAGACCAGGCTGGGTTCCATGGCATCCAGGTTCATTTCTACCCGGCTTTCAGCCTCGGTGCGAATTCCCCCGTTGGCAACAACAAACGTCTCTCCATCCGGCATCCAGGCTACTTCATGGGGGCCCAGACCATGGGTGCTTAGCTCATGGGAGCGAATCAGGGCTCCATCACTGAAGCGATAGGCACTTAGCAGGCCACGGCCAGGGTCCGTCGTGTCGTTCTCGGTAGCGTAGAACCACGTGCCTTCTGCGTGGAAAATCCCGTGCCCATAGAAATGACGATTTGCAGGCGAGTCGAGCGTCTGGACAAGTTTTCCATCGCGCAGGTCGATTACATAGCTCTGCGTACCTGGGCGGCGAGCCACGAAGACAGCAAAGGGCTCGCTGGGGTGCGTGACGATGGCATGGCATCGTTGCGTAACCTCGGTAACGAAAACAGCCTTGCCGTTGAGGCGATAGCCCACAGCAAAGTGGCGACCATCTACATCGTCCCGGGCAGAAAGCAGCAGGGGTTCCTGGGACCCTGACGTAAACGTCCAGCGACCCAGGCGTTGCAGGTTATGGAACAGACTACTCAACAGAGTGGACATGACGGATACCCAATGTCGTTACTCAATCACCATCGTTGGCGTTGAACCCTAACTGGATGCCAAGGGCCTTGGCCAGCTCGCCTTCATGCAGACGATGTACGGTATTGAGGCTGTCATAAAAGGCGTTCAGTTTGGCGACGCCCGCCTCGTTACTGAGCCAGGACTTCAGCGGCTGTTGTTGCAGCTCTGCCAGCTGTTTGCTGCTCTCGGCATAAGCGGTATCGATTTTATCAGCCAAGGGTTTTTGTTCCTTGGGCAACAAGGCACGTAGCCCTTTACCGTCTACGCCATTCCACAGCGCCTGGGCGCCAGCAAGGCTCGCGGCAATACTGAGAAGCGACGATTCGCTACGCCAGGCTTCAGCCTGGTATGGCTGTGGAATACCTTTGCTTTGTCTACCCAGCGGAACGCCCAGCTTTTTCTTCAGGCTGTCTAGCGCTGTGACCTGTACCCGCAAAAGGTCGGCAATAGCTTCCTGAGCATCGGCATAGCGTTGATTCGGAAACTTGGAGAGCTGCGCCAGCATGCCATCCGTTTCCTTCCAGCGGGTAAGAATACGCTGTGCCAGCTCCTGCTGGTGCTCGGCAATGGCTGTCAGAAGCGGACAGTAGCGTGCCCTCTGTTCTGCATTAGCCAGTTCGATATTGCTGTCGAACAGAATGTATTCATACGCCGTCAGGCCCTGGACGACAACGCTGGCTTTGTCCAAGGTGGCCTTATCAACCTGAGGATTACTCTTGAGCAGCTGTTCCACCTGGCGGGCGACCAGGTTTTTCTTGTCGGGGTAGAACTGCACTTGCCAAGCCGTATTATTTTCGGCCAGCGGGCCGATCAACAGCGGTTGCAGTTCGGCCCAGGCCTTTTGTGCGTTGAAAAAGGCTTCACGAGCCTTGCCAAGCTCTTCCTTGCCGGAGCAGAAGGCTACGGCGCTGCTCGCCAATGCCCGATCGGTTTCCACCCAGCGAGCGTACGCCGGTAGCAGGACCTGCTCGGCCAGGGCGGCGCTGGTCTGGGCCTGTTGATTCTGTGGCGAGCAGGCACCGAGTGCCAGGGCAAGCCCGGTTAGCAAAAGCCGAGGGCGGAACATGCAACGCTCCTTATAGCGAATTCAGGAATTCAAGCAGGGCAGTACGCTCTTCGGCGTTGAGCCCTAATACGTTTTGCTTGGCCGCCTCAGCTTCTCCGCCATGCCAGAGAATGGCTTCAAGCAGGTTGCGAGCACGACCATCATGTAAAAATTGTGTATGACCACTGACCTTTTGTGTCAGGCCTATTCCCCACAAGGGGGGAGTACGCCACTCACGACCACTGGCCAGAAATTCGGAGCGATTGTCGGCGAGTCCTTCGCCCATGTCATGCAATAAAAGATCGCTGTAGGGGTGAATGGTCTGATTGGCCAGTTCAGGGACCGCAGCGTTGGCAGCCGTCTTGAAGGTGGGTATGTGACAGGCAGGACATCCCGATGCGTAAAACAGAGTCTTGCCTTGCAGCACGGAAGGCTTGTCGACTCCGCGTCTGACGGGAACCGCAAGGTTGCGCGTATAAAAGAGCACCATGCGGCGAATATTGTCGCTGACTTCCGGATCACCCCCATTAGGTGCCTGCTTGCAGGCTGTCTGAGCCTCTGTGCAATCGTCATTGGGGACCAGGCTGGTCGTCAGACCCATGTCGCCGGAAAACGCCGTGGCGTTCTGTTGGTCAAGTGTGGGCTGGCCTGCCTTCCAGCCGAAGCGGCCCAGCATGGTCTTCTGCTCCGCAAAGCTCCAGACCCAGTTGGCTCGTCCAGAAATACCATCCCTGTTGTCATCATTGGGGTCAGTATTCTTGAGGATGTCACTTTCCGATATGGCTTCCAGAAGGCCCAGACCAATCATGGGTGGCGCTACACGCGCAGAGAACTGGGCTTGTGGATGAAACGGACCGTACCCGAGATTTTCTATGTGCAGCGTAGGTTTTCGCAGGGTGATGACGGTGCCGTCCTTGAGTGTGACCGGTACGTCCGCGTAATCGAACCTGACCTTGCCCTCTGGCGGTACGCCAGGAATGGCATTGTCCTGTAGCTGTCCGCCATAGGTGGGTTCGGGTACAACGCCCAGTCTTTTCAGGGTCTCCTGATCCTGCGGTCCGCCGGGTATGGATAGTCTGACCAACATGGTGAAGGCGTTGGTTACGTGCGGGCCCGGGGGATGACCACGTCCGTCGCTCAGGTGGCAGCTCTGACAGGCGTTGATATTGAACAACGGCCCCAGACCATCTCGCGCTGTTGTGGAGGAGGGCGCGATGACCCAGGGATTGCGAAAAAAACTGTTACCTACGCTGAAATCCAGACGCTGAACGGGCGTCAGGTTGTTGGAGGGAAACGAAAAGGCATTGGCGCTCTGGTCATTGACGCTGGTTGTACCCGCCGACAAGGCCTCGCCCGGTTCTGCGTGGGTAAAGTGCGGTGAGTCATCACAGGCACTGAGAAGCGAGACGAGAAGCGCCAGGGGGGCCAAACGAAGGGGAGCTAGTGTCATCAGAGCCAAACGGTACCGTTAAATGATCGACCTGAACGTATCGAAGCCACGGCAGGTAGGGCCTGCCGTGGCTTCGTAAAAACGCCGTGCCCTTGGGGCGGATCAGAATTCGTGATCGGCGTTATCGGGCTTCAGATCTTGGATGCCCAGCTTGGCCGCGGCCTGTTCGATGGCGCCGGTCTGCTTGACCAGGGCCTGAATGGCGTCACGGATCTTTTGCTGGTCGGCGGTGTTGTCCGGAGCGATCATCTGGTCGTAATGAACACCGTCCTTCTCGGCACGATCAACAATGGCCTGCATCTTGGCCTGGGTATCGTCGAGATCAGCCTTGAGCGTGGCATCGGCTTGCGGGTCAGCCTTGGCAACCAGTTCGGAAAGGCTTGGGCCTTTCACCTCTGTACCGTCGATACGCTTGTACTGGCCCAGATAAACATTGCGAATGCCCAGTGCATCGTAATAAAGGGTGTGATGGGTATCGTCGCTGAAGCAGTCATGCTCGTCTTCAGTGGAGTTGGCTTCCAGAGATACCTTCATACGCTCGCCGGCCAGTTCTCCCAGCGACAGACTGCCCATGCCGAACAGCATCTTGCGAATACCGGAGTCTGCACTTTCCTGTTCTAGCGTCGCGCGGTAGTTATCAGGTACGCCCGGCTTCCACTGACCAGCCATGTACTCAAGGTCGTTAACCAGGAGATCAGTTACCGCTTTCAGGTACGCGCGACGGCGATCGCAGTGACCACCCGTGCAGCCATCTCCTGCAAGATAATCCGTTGCGGGGCGGTTGCCTGCACCGGGGCCTGTCCCGTTAAGGTCCTGACCCCACAGCAGAAATTCGATTGCATGGTAACCCGTCGCCACGTTGGCTTCCGAGCCGGCCAGCTCATTCAGACTGGCCAGCTTTTCACCAGTAATGTCCTTGACGTCAACCTTGTCTTCACCAATCTGAATCTCTTCGTTGGCAATGATGTTGGCAGTAGCAGCCGGGTTACCGGTCGCATGTTGATAATCGGATGCAACATAGTCGATCAGGCCTTCATCTAGAGGCCATGCGTTGAGCTGACCTTCCCAGTCATCCACAACAGGGTTGCCAAAGCGGAAGGCTTCTGACTGGGAATAGGGCGTGCGCGCTGCCATCCAGGCCTCTCGCGCCGCTTTTAGTGTGGCGTCGGAAGGGGAGGCCAGGAAGGCATCGACGGCTTTCTGCAGATTCTGACCCGCTGTAAAGGCGTCGCTGAACACAGCCTCGGCAATGTCAGCGTAATTCTTGATCACGGCCTTGGCCGCGACTTCATCCGGTTTCGCCGCCTGTGACGTTGTCGCTGAGGTGGCTGCAGGGGCTGCTGCTTGATTGGCGGGTGCCTGTTCTTTCTTGTCGTCACCACAGCCTGCCAGGGAAATGGCGATAGCGAGGAGGCTTACGCTCGCCCAATGCATACGGGTCATTCCGGAATCCTTTTCTAAAATAGGGTGCTCATTACATGAGCCTGGAGAAAAGCCGGATAATAATGCGAAAGATTTTCATTTTTGAAAACCCTTTTCGCCAGGGGTCAGTGCTTTACTGGCATAACCCGTGAAATGGGCAGACCTTGAGTACGCGCCTCGATAACCGCGGGGATCTGATCGGCGGGGATTGGCTTGCTGTAGAAATAACCCTGACCCTCGTCACAGCCTTGCTCCACAATGTACGCCTCCTGCAGGTCGGTTTCCACACCTTCGGCGATAAGCTCTTTGTTGAGGCTTTTGCCCAGTTGGATAATGGCGCGTACCAAGGGGGCGTCGTCTTTTTCGTCGCTCAGATCCTGCACGAAACTCTTGTCGATCTTGATTTTGTCCAGAGGCAGTCGCTTCAGATAAGCCAGAGAGCTATAACCGGTGCCGAAATCATCCAGTGCTATCAGCGCGCCGACTTCCCTGAGACGACGCAGCGTTTGCACGGCAGTATCCACATCTTCCATCAGTGCCGTTTCAGTAACCTCAAGCTCCAGCCGCTTGGGCGGAATCCCGTGGCGTAACAGGAGCGATTGTATAAACGCAGGCAGATTTTCCTGTTGTAGCTGCACAGCTGACAGGTTGATGGCCATGCGTAGGGAGGTGTAACCGCTTGCGTACCAAGTATGCAGTTGACTGCAGGCCTGCTCAAGCACCCATTCTCCGAGAGCTACGATGCTGCCAGTGCGCTCGGCCAGGGGAATGAATACATCGGGTGGAATGAATCCGTGGACAGGATGATTCCAGCGCAATAGGGCTTCCACTCCACTGATCCGTTGGCTCGCATAGTCAATCTGAGGTTGGTAGACCAGATAAAGCTCCTGGCGTCTCAGGGCTTCACGAAGGTCCTTTGCCAACCCGCGCCTGAAGCGGATGTCCTGATCCACACTGGCCACGTAGAACTTGTAGCCGCTATGACCCTGGGTTTTTACCAGGGCCATCGTCTGCTCGGCACGCTGCATCAACTGGTCGGCGGTCTGGCCATCCTCCGGATATAGCGTGATGCCGATCGAAGCGCTCAGGTGGGCTTGATACTGTTCGACACTGAATGGCGAATCGAGTGCATCCAGAGCAGCATGGGCCAGTTCAGCGGCTTCGTCGGGTTGCCTGATCAGCTTGATGAGCGCAAAGCGATCCCCTCCCAGCCGTCCAAAACCGTCTACTCCCGGGCAGCCCGCCCGCAGTCGGGTTACCAGTTTAAGCAGAAGCCTGTCGCCCACCTGATAACCGTATTGCTCGTTAATGCTTTTGAAATCATCAAGGCCCAGGCACAGCACGGCTACGCTCAGGTTTTGTCGATCCGCCTCGGAAAGGGTCCACTCAAGCTGACCATGAAAGGCTTGTCGATTGGAAAGGCCGGTCAGCAGGTCATGCTGACTGATCCGTTGAAGGTTGCTGATGGCCTCTTCACGAAGCGCAGTGTTTTGCTCGATCGAGGCAAGTAGCTGGTTGGCAGTGTTTATCCAGCGGCCTAGCTCGTTCTGCTCATGTCCTTTGAGGAGGGGGAGAGGTTTGTGGCCTGGCAGACCGGGTTTGATCGCCGCCAGATGGTTGAGCAGTCGGGAAAGGGGGCGCGTCAGAACCCAGTGATAGACCAGATAAAGCGCCAGCACCAGAATCAGGACGCGAACCAGTAACGAGACGAGGATAAAGGCTGAGTTCTTTAAAAATTTCTGCCCGTAAGGGGCTGTGTCCACAGCGATGCGCAAGTCGCCATAATACTCCTCAACCGGTGGCTCGCCTGTAAGACGGATGCTGAAGCGCTGCTCTTTGCCAAAGAGCCTATCAGTAAGCAGGCGTGTCGAGCCGCTGAGCAGTGGGCGAGCGTGCTCTGATAAGGGCTGCTCGCCGGGAGTGCCAATGTAAGCCTCACGAATGGAGGGATGCTTGAACAAGCCACGGGTAACATGCTCGGCCATGGTGTCATCCAGGCGATACATGGCCTGGGTGGCAGGGTCCCTGAACATGGACAGCGTCTGGCGTGCGTCCGTCTGAATCTGATCACGTACCTGTCTGGCCTCATAGGCAATCTGTACGATGCCTAACAGCAGTCCGACGAGCAAGGCCGTTGGTAATGCTACAAGCAGCAGCTTCAACGACAGGCTATGCCGAATGCTCAGTTTCACTCCGTGCTCCTTTCCATGGATGGCTTTGCCATCCTATGTCTACTACAGGATGAAATGTGTAATAACCGAGTCTAGCTGTCTCTTCGCAAAAGTAGGCACGACTTAAAAACAAAACCCGGCGAAAAGCCGGGTTTTGTCGAGAGATACCAGGATCAGGCGGCGAAGTTTTTCGCTACGAAGTCCCAGTTCACCGTGTTCCAGAAGGACTCGAGGTACTTTGGACGCAGGTTGCGATAATCGATGTAGTAGGCATGTTCCCACACGTCGATGGTCAGCAAGGGCTTATCACCCGAAGTGATGGGGTTGCCAGCACCGATGGTGCTGGCCAGCGCCAGGGAACCATCCGCCTTCTTGACCAGCCAGGCCCAGCCGGAACCAAATGTGCCGATGGCCGTCTTGGTCAGCTCTTCCTTGAATTTGTCAAAGGAACCAAATGCCGTTGCGATGGCATCTGCCAGGGCGCCCGTAGGCTGGCCGCCACCGTTAGGCGTCATGCAGTTCCAGTAGAACGTGTGGTTCCATACCTGGGCAGCGTTGTTGAAGATGGCGCCAGAGGACGTCTTGATGATGTCTTCCAGGCTTTTGCCTTCGTACTCAGTGCCGGGCACCAGGTTGTTCAGTGCGGTGACATAGGTCTGGTGGTGCTTGCCGTGATGGAACTCCAGCGTCTCGGCGGAAATATGCGGCTCGAGGGCGTTCTTCTCATAGGGCAGCGGCGGCAATTCGAAAGCCATGGTTATCTCTCCATAATGTTTCGTCAGGGCATTGCACGGCAATGGTCGACCGATCAGGCGCCGGTCTAACCTGCGGTAAGGCATTAGGCTCAATACCGCGGCGGGGGATCATAGCACTCGCTTCGTTAGCTCGCCATGTAACAAACCCGACAGAAGGTCTTATGGCTTGTAAAGGATGAGCTGTATGGCCGTGATCAGCATGACGGTTCCAATCGCCATATCGATCATGCGCCATACGCGCGGTCGGGTCAGGTAGGGTGCCAGCTGCGCCGAGCCGATTGCCAATGTGAAGAACCAGAGAGCAGACGCGCAGCCTGCACCGACCGTAAAAGCCAGTGGTGCCGGTTGCTGGTTGCCTAATGCTCCGAGAACCAGAACGGTATCCAGATAAACATGAGGATTCAGGAGCGTAACGGCCAGTGCAATGCCTAGCGTCTTGCCCAATGAGCGGGGTGCCGCCGCTGCGCTATGCAGTGACTGTGATGTGAGTGCTCGTCTGTAGGCGCAGGCGCTGTAATAGATCAGAAAGATAATACCAGCCCATTTGAAGGTGCTCATTAGCCAGGCATTCCCGGCCAGTAAGGTGGCCAGGCCAAACACGCCAATGGTTACCAGGCTGATATCGAAGAACAGACAAAGCGCGGCCACAGGCAGGTGATGTTCCCTGCGCAATCCTTGGGCAAGGATGAATGTGTTCTGCGCACCGATGGCTATGATCAGACCGCCCATGGTCATGAGTCCTGTCAGATAGCTCTGCCACATCTTATTGGCCCGCCAGCGTGAGTAGGGCAGCCATGGCGCGTGCTTGGTCCGCCTCTGCGACGAAGAGGTGATCATGGTAAAAGCCGGCGACTACATTGCAGCTGATGCCCTGCTGTGCCAAGGCGTTCGAAAACGCGGCAGTCAAACCAACAGCCTCCAGTGCGGAGTGAACGTTCAGGGTGATCCAGGCAGCTACGTAGGTATAGGAGAGCGCCAGGCGGTCAGCATCTTGCCTGGTCAGGACAACGGTCAGGCCTTCCTGCTCCCTGAAGGTTGCCAAGGGGATTACGTCCTGAGGCAACGTCTGTTCATGTAACGAACAAAACACGTATTGGCCTGGATTGAGCACAGGCTGCATTTGGCTCAGCAAAAGCGAAAGATCATGAATGGCGTGAGACATCGGTGTTCTCCAGAAAGGGATGGCCAGTCTGGAGAGAAAGCCTGTATAAGAAAAACAAATAGTGCTGATCAGTCATTAGGAAAACTGATGTTTGATTATAAACTTTTGGCTGCGCTCGCCGCTGTCGTAGAGCAGGGCGGTTTTGAGCGCGCGGCACATGTACTGGGATTGTCCCAATCTGCCGTCTCACAGCGAATCAAGCTGCTGGAAGCCCGCATTGGGCAGCCTGTCATTGTGCGTACATCGCCACCCACCTCTACTGATGTAGGGCAAAGGCTTCTAAACCATGTTCAGCAGGTGCGATTGCTTGAACGCGACCTCCATAGTCAGGTGCCGGGGCTTGATGAAGCCAGGACGGTGGAGCGTTTGCGGGTCGCCATCAATGCCGACAGTCTGGCTACTTGGTGGGCGGCCAGTATCGGCCCCTTCTGTACCAGACAGGGGATCCTGCTGGATCTGGTTGTCGAGGATCAGGAGGTGGGACTCAAGCGTATGCAGGCCGGGGAGGTAGCCGCCTGCGTCTGTGCCAGTGCACGTCCGGTCGCCGGTGCCCGGGCGGTATTGCTGGGCGCCATGCGTTACCGGGCAGTCGCCAGCCCCGCCTTTCATGCACATTACTTGTCCGAGGACGTAACGGCTGAGCGCCTCGCTCAGGTGCCTGCAGTCGTCTATGGGCCGGATGATCAGCTTCAGCATCATTTCCTGGCACGGCTGGGCTTTACTGGTCATTTCGATCATCATCTATGTCCTTCTTCGGAGGGCTTCGTGAAAATGGTCGCCAACGGGCTTGGCTGGGGGTTGCTTCCCGAGCTGCAAACCCAGGCGGAGCGCGAGCGAGGCGAATTAATTGATCTGGTGCCGGGGCAGGTGATCGATGTGCCGCTGTACTGGCATTCCTGGCGTAACGGTGGTGATTTGCTGACGGCCTTGACTCGACATCTGGAGAGCCAGGCAGCCTGTTGGCTGGTAGCGACTTGACGGGGAGATCTGATGCGAATTCTGGTGACGGGCGCGAGTGACTACATTGGTGCACGCCTCGCCCTGGATCTATTGGCGGACAAGCATTTGGTGCGTATTCACGGTCAGCCGGGAGCTATGCTCGATGCCTTGGTAAAGCAGGGCGCTGAATATATCCCGGGGACCCTGACCGACACGGAGCAGGCGCGGCGCCTGTGTGATGATATCGATGCCGTTGCACATTGTACCGATGGCGTAGGCGATCTTTCGGCGCAGGCCATGGACGCCAGTTTTTCCTTTATTGAGGCCTGCCTGCATATGCGGGTCTCGCGCCTGGTCTATCTATCTTCCAGCCATGTTTACGAAGCGGGAGGGGAGGCGCTCAAGGAGGATGCCGTACCTGCCAAGCCGCGGACAGTCGAGGCGCAGCGTCGCTTGCAGATCGAGCGCCTGGTTTTTACAGCAGCAGAGTTCGGGTTGGACGTCATTGTGTTGCGCCCTGCGCAGATTATTGGGCTGCCTGATAATGCCTGGGCGCCAAAGCTTGTTCAGATCAACCGTCAAAAACGCCTGCGTCAATTGGGTAACGGTCTCAATCGCTGGGACTTCACCAGCATGAACAGCCTTTGCACAGCCTTGGGTGTTGCACTTATGACCGAGCACCCAGACGCGCTGAACAAGGCTTTCAACTTGAGCGAGGGGCAATCTCAGCCGGTATGGGACGTGGTGAATTATCTGATGCGCCGTCTGAAGCTTCCGGTTCTGGGGCAGGCCACGGCTCGCATTCAGCCAAAGGTTCTGCTGCAAGATATGCTTGCTGCAATCAAATCCGCCAGAAAAGAACGTGAACCCGATCCTCTGCACCTGATGGATCGCAATTTTACACTGGATATCAATCGGGCCCGCGATATCCTGGGTTTTCAACCCCAGACCACGGTCTGGAAAGCTTTGGATGAATATATTGAAAACCGCTCCGCAAGGCGATAACGCCAGACTGCCAGCGCTGTGATGGCATTTGTATACTAGCTTTTTGAGAGCAAGCCCCGTGCCTGTCGGCTCATGCTTTTTTCACCAATGAAGGTCCGCCATGCGAAACGATTCATTTGATGAACTCGACAATGTACCCAGCCTGACGCCTGACAAGGACCTTAGCGAAGACTATGGGCGTGCCAGCCACGGTAGGCATCATCGCCATGCGCCTGTGGAACAGGGGCGGGAAGCCGAGGCCCATGTCGCGGCTAATCCCCAAGAGCCATTACGGGCTTCGCGTGGAGCCAAACCGGCCCGCGTTCCGAGCACAGGTCCTCTATGGGCATTGATTGCGGCCATGATCATTGCGTTGGCGGGGCTGGGTTGGTGGAGCCATCAGCAAATTCAGCTCATGCAGGAGCAGGTCGTCGCGACCCAGGAGAACTTTGCACGAATCAGTGAAGAAGCTGCCGGTCGGCTTCAGGATATCTCGGGCAAGCTGGTTGCCAGCGAGTCAAGCGGGACGTCCAGTCGAGAGTCCTTGTTGTTGCGGCTGAAAAATATCGAGACCAAGGTAGCAGACGTAGCCCGCCAGCAACAGGCGGCAGTGGATGCGCAAAGTGCCCTGGACAAGCGAATCGACCAGCTGGCCGCTGACTTCAAGACGCAGCAGGGCAACGCCTCGGATCTGAATGGCCGCGTAGCGGCGTTGGCTGATGAGCAGGCTGGCCTGAAAGCGGCGCAAGGGGATTTGAAACGCTTCAGTGATCAGATCGATTCGCTCACGGCGCAAAACAAGAGTTTGCAGGCAGATATCGCCGCGCTCAAGAAACGGGGCGACCCTTCTGGCGCTATCGAAAACCTGCAGCAGGATCTTCTTGTACTGCGCAGTGAGCTGGACTCACGTAGCAACAACAGTGGACCAGATTCCGCTTCGTTCGATGCGTTCAGGGCCCAGACCGTGCGCAATATCAGTACGATTCAGACCCAGCTGCAGAACCTTCAGCAGCAGATTAACACTCGCCGCTGACATTCTTCAGACATGAAAAGCCCCGCCAGAGCGGGGCTTTTTTTATTACAGCCGGGGGTAGTCGATATAACCTACAGGGCCAGGCACGTAAAAGGTTTCTGGGTGAGGCTCGTTCAACATGGCCTGACGGGCAAAGCGCTCCGGCAGGTCAGGGTTGGCGATAAACGGAACACCAAACGCCACAGCGTCGGCGGTTCCATTTTCCAGCCAGGCATTGGCGCTGTCATGGGTGAAGCGTTCATTGGCGATAAAAACGCCGCCAAAAGCGTCCTTAAGTTGTGGACTAAGGCTGTCATCAGCTTCAGCCTCACGGGCGCAGATAAAGGCAATGCCGCGCTTGCCCAGCTCACGGGCCAGATAGCCGAAGGTCTCGGCCGGATTTTCGTCGCCCATGTCATGCAGGTCACACCGAGGCGAAAGGTGAACGCCTACACGATCGGCGCCCCAGACATCGATACAGGCATCGGTCACTTCAAGCATCAGGCGAGCCCGGTTTTCAATGGAGCCACCATATTGATCGGTACGCTGGTTGGTGCTGGTTTGCAGGAACTGGTCCAGCAGATAACCATTGGCCCCGTGAACTTCTACGCCATCGAAACCCGCTTTTCTGGCGTTCTCGGCACCCTTGCGGTAAGCCTCGACGATACTGGCAATCTCTTCGGTTTCCAGGGCACGCGGGATGACGTATTCCTGCTTGGGACGGACCAGGCTCACATGACCTTTGGCGGCGATGGCGCTTGGAGCCACCGGCTTTTCGCCCTGGAGGTAAAGCGGTGCGGAAATACGTCCTACGTGCCAGAGTTGCAGCATGATGCGACCGCCTGACTTGTGCACGGCTGAAGTGATCTTTTTCCAGCCCTCCACTTGTTCGTCGGACCAGATACCCGGGGTATTTGGATAACCCACGCCCATTGGGTCGACGGAGGTGGCCTCGCTTAAAATCAGACCAGCCGACGCACGCTGCGCGTAGTACTCGGCCATAAGGTCGGTAGGGACGCGATTATCATCTGCGCGACAACGAGTCAGCGGTGCCATGACGAAGCGGTTCGGCAATTCCAGTGCGCCGATTTTGATCGGATCAAACAGGTTGGGCATGGTAACGACTCCGTAGGTGAATCATTGGCTGACAGCCAAGCCGCTTTTCCGGGCATGGCTAAAGGTCAGTAGGGTCAGAATCAAGGCAATCAGGGCCAGTCCCCCGGCAGCCAGCGGAACGCTGGTCAGGCCCAGTCCATGGGCGATAACGCTTCCTCCTACCCAGGCACCCAGCGCGTTGCCGACGTTGAAAGCGCCAATGTTCAAGGTAGAAACGAGGTTGGGTGCGTCCTTGCCAAAGGTGACCACATTGATTTGAAGTGCGGGAACCGCTGCAAAGGCGCAGGCTGCCCACAGGAACAGGGTGATCTCGGTAGCGACCGTGCTATGACTGGTCCAGGCCAAAAGGGATGACACGACGGCCATCGCGATGAAGATACCTATGAGCGTTGTGGACAGACGCCAGTCTGCAAGGCGTCCACCCAGGATGTTGCCGAAGGTAAGGCCTACACCGATCAATAGCAGCGTGCTGGTTACACCGTACTCTGACAGACCTGTTACATCAGTAAGCAGCGGTGTGATGTAGGTGAAGAGGGCAAACATCGAGGCAGAGAACATCACTGTCATCGAGAGGGACAGCCAGAAACCGGCCCCCTTCAGCGCCGCCATTTCACGGCGCAGGTCGGTTTTTTCCTGTGGCGCCTTGCCGGGCAGAACAAGCCAGAGACCTGCCAGCGCAAGGACACCAATGAGGGAGACGGCCGCAAAGGTTGAACGCCAACCGGTTGCCTGTCCTAGTGCTGTACCTAGCGGTACGCCAAGAACGTTCGCCAGCGTAAGGCCTGTGAACATGAGCGCGACGGCAGAGGCTCGGCGGTTCGCTGGCACCAGACTGGCCGCTACCACCGAGCCGATACCAAAGAAGGCGCCGTGGCAGAGCGCCGTGATGACGCGAGCCAGCATCAGGACGTTGTAATCTCCGGCTAAGGCGCAGAGCACATTGCCAATGATAAAGATGCCCATCAGCACGAGCAGGGCCATCTTGCGCGGCCAGTTAGCCGTCACCATCGCCATGAAGGGCGCACCGATTGCAACACCCAATGCATACCCGCTGACGAGCCAGCCGGCAGACGGGATGCTGACATGAAGGTCATTAGCTACATTGGGCAAAAGCCCCATGATTACAAACTCGGTGGTGCCGATGGCAAAGGCGCTAAGCGCCAGCACTAACAATGAAGCGGGCATCGCATCTCTCTATGTTAAGGCGGAAAAATCAGAGCTCTCGGCCCAGCTGCTCAACGAAGGCATTGATCACTGCTTCGTTACGCTTGTAGAAAACCCACTGACCAACGCGCCGGGTTGTAACGAGACCGGCACGCTGAAGCGTGGCCAGATGAGCCGAGACTGTGGATTGGGAAAGTCCCGTTTTCTGATCGATAAGGCCTGCGCACACGCCAATCTCCAACGGGTGGTCCTGTTGGATGAAGTGTTTTCCCGGTTCGCGCAGCCAGGCCAGAATCTCTCGTCGGACGGGGTTGGCTATCGCCTTGATCAGATCATCGATATCCATAATGTTCGCATATCGGTTTATCGGGATAAGACGAACCTTATATCGAAATGAAACGATATACAATGTTGTTTAGCTATCTAATGTCTGATGCAGATACGCTGATTGTTTAAGAAGGTGTGTCGGCATCTGGTCGTACACTACCGTTTAGCGGTTTCGTCCAGAGAGGGGCACGTTTATCGACTAGTCTTGTGCGGTCGTTCAGCCGTTTCGCTGAAGCGAATTGATTATTCGTCCTGATACCGGTAAACCGCTCTTTCGCCATGGGTTCATTAGGACTTTCATGCGAAAGCATGACTGCTCATGGCTAGTCTTTCTGTGAAAAGAGCAGTTTTCACAGGTCCGTTAGAAGTTGGAGAAGTTCATGGCGTCTATGAAGCGTCCTTTGATTCTGGCACTGGCCGGTGCGCTACTTGCAGGGTGTGCATCCAGTAATCCTTACGAAAACCAGGGCGGTAGTGGCGGATCCCGTACCGCGACCTATGGCGGCCTGGGCGCATTGGCGGGTGCTGTCGCCGGCGCAGCCATTGATCATAACCATCGCGGCAAGGGCGCTTTGATTGGCGCAGCGGCGGTAGGCGCAGCGGCAGCGGGCTATGGTTACTATGCGGATCGTCAGGAAGCCGAGCTGCGTCGTCAAATGCAGAACACTGGCGTAGAAGTACAGCGCCAGGGTGATGACATCAAGCTGATCATGCCGGGCAACATCACGTTTGCAACGGATTCGGCCGATATCGCTGGCAATTTCTACAAGCCGTTGAACGATCTGGCGACATCCTTTAAGCAGTTCGATCAGAACAGTGTCGAAATTGTGGGCTATACCGATAGTACAGGTAGCCGTGCGCACAACATGGATCTGTCCAATCGACGTGCCCAGAGTGTAGCGAACTACCTCGTCGCTCAGGGTGTCGATGCTTCACGTGTTAGTACGCGTGGTGCCGGGCCGGATCAACCGATCGCGACCAATGCGACCGCTGATGGTCGTGCTCAGAACCGTCGTGTCGAGGTCAATCTAAGGCCGTTGCCTGGTGCAGTGACCCAGTAAATGCACCCTCCGTGATGCTACCGTTTAGCGGAATCTGGTAGCGTCACGGTTTGGTCAAGAAAATGGCGCTGTATTTTTGTTGTTCTGGATAATAACCTTATCGCCAAACCTCGGTTCTATTAGTGGCATGCAGTAGAGCCTTGCCGAGTGCTCGAAGGGAGGAGTTGTATTCAGTGCAGTACGAACTGAAAGGAGGCGACACGGAAAGTCCAGTTCCTAGTATCAATCAGGGGCCTGTACTGCTCGTTGTCGATGACCGGGTAGAAAATCTCATGGCCATGCAGGCACTGCTTGAAATAGAGGACTGGCGTGTCTTGACCGCCAACTCGGGTGAGCGTGCCTTGAGATACTTGCTCGATGAGCCTATAGATCTCGTACTGCTGGATGTGCAAATGCCCATCATGGACGGCTTCGAAGTCGCTCGGATGATACGCGGCAATCTGCGCACCCGCTTTACACCAATCATATTCGTCTCTGCCGAGGCTCACTCTTACGAGGCTGTTCTACGAGGCTATGCTACCGGTGCGGTGGATTACCTGCTCAAGCCGGTCGATCCCAACATTCTGCGGCACAAGGTGCGCTCCCTTCTCGAACATGAGCGCAATCGTCGCGAACTCCTGCAGCTGAGTCATCAACTGGAGCTTGCCAAGGCATTCAGTGACTCCCTGCTCGATAATGCGGCAGAAGGCATTCTGGTCGTTAATGAGCATGGCCTGATCACATTTGCCAATGCGGCGATTGCCCGCATGCTCAAGCGTCATATCAGCGATCTCGTGAATTCCGAGTTCATGGCTCACTTGAGCAATCCTGATTTAAGGGATAGCTGGGCCGACTCGACGTTCATGGAGCACTATGAAAGACGTGAAACCTATCGCCTGCATGATGCCAGTCTGTGCACATCCCGAGGCGGCATATTGCCGGTGACTCTTTCCTGTGCGCCTCTGCCGCGGATGCAGCGCGCCATGGTGATGATTGCACTCGACATGTCCATGATGCGCGAGCTGCAGGATCAACTGGAATCGCAGGCGGTTACCGATGCCTTGACCGGTTTGCTCAACCGGCGGGGCTTCAACCAGACCCTGGAGGCAGCACTGGCTCGTACGGGGCGTAACGGCAAGCGCATGGCCGTTCTCTACATTGATCTGGATGGCTTCAAGAAGGTGAACGACTCGCTTGGTCATGAGGCTGGCGACCGTGTGTTGTGCATGATTGCCGAACAGCTTAAAACCTGTATGCGTTCTTACGATGTACTGGCGCGTATGGGCGGTGACGAATTCACCGCGTTGCTTGATACCCTGGATCATCCCGAGGATGCCGCCCGGGTCGCCGAAAAGCTGCTTGAGCTGATGACCAAAACGCACACTGTTGACGGTGTAGAGGTCAGCTTGGGCGCAAGCATTGGGATCGCGAGCTATCCCGAGTGTGGTCATAGTGTCGACGGATTGCTGCGCTCGGCCGATATCGCCATGTATGAAGCCAAGCGAGGTGGACGCCAGCAATACCGCTTCTTCTCGCCGGAGATGAATGGCCGTGCACGCTCGCGCCTCATGTTGGAGGAGAGCGTCCGCAATGCCATCGATAACAAGGATTTCGTGCTGGCTTATCAGCCTCAGGTATACCTGAAAAACGGCAAGCTGCGCGGCTTTGAGGCCTTGTTGCGGTGGGAGCACAACGTGGCGGGCAAGGTTTCACCGAACGTCTTTATCCCGCTGCTGGAAGAGACTCGGCTGATCAATCGCATCGGTGATTGGATCTTTCGCGAAGGCGCTATGAAGCTGCAAAGCCTGTCCGAAGTCTACGGCAACGGGCTTTTGCTGAGCATCAATTTGAGTCCTGTCCAGTTCGGCATGCCGCAGTTGGCTGAAAGCCTTCGGCAGATCATCGACAGTTATGGTTTGCGACCCGATCAGCTCGAGATTGAGGTAACCGAGACGGCTCTGATGCATGACATTGATTATACCCGCGCTCAACTGGCACAACTGCGCGCGCTTGGTGTTCGAACAGCCGTGGATGATTTTGGTACGGGGTATTCTTCACTGGCCTACCTGCGTCACTTCGAGCTCGATACCTTGAAGATCGACCAGTTGTTCATTGCCAATATGCTCGACTCGCCACGCGATGCTGCAATCGTCAGCACTATTCTTGAGTTGGGACGTAACCTGGGGCTTGAGGTGGTGGCAGAAGGTGTCGAAACACTTGAGCAGCGGGAGTGGCTGCTTGAGCACGGCTGCGAGATCATGCAGGGCTTTCTGGTTTCCAAGCCGCTCAATTCCGATGTGACCCAGCATTTTCCTGATCGCGTGGACTGGAGCAGTCGTCGTCCCGACTACCCGCTATAGAAGTGTCCTTGCTCACACTCCTCATGTGGGGAGGGAACTCGCCGTTGTGATGGGTGCCGTATAAGCCATACCGTGATTGGATCAGGTCCGGCCGGGTCTATCGCTGCGCAAGGAAGGCGCTCGCAAGAGCGCTCATGCCAATACTGTGCGGTAAGGTCCTGGTGAGCCGGACAAACTCTCAGGAGAGCTCATGCGCGCATTTATCCTAGCCCTCACAGTGGTCTTCAGTCCTTTTGTCTTCTCGGATTGGCAGGTTGAGTCAAGCTACTCTCGTGTCAGCTTTGTAACCGTGAAGCGCGGCAACATGGCTGACGTTCAATTTTTTTCTACCGTAACGGGCGTGATCGATCAGCATGGTAGTGCTCGATTGGCGCTTCCATACGAGTCACTGGACAACACCCTGGCGCTACAAACCGAGCGGATGAGAGAAACTCTGTTCAAGGCAGATCAGTATCCGGAAGCGGTCATTACCAGTCAGATCGATCTGCCTACCTGGGAGCAAATGCCGGTAGGAAGCATTCGCCAGGAAAAGCTGGACTTCGAGCTTGAAATCAACGGCCAGAAGCAGCGCTTGAAAGCGGATGTTTCGGTTACCCGAATCGGGGAAACATTGGTTCAGGTCAGTACTTTGCAGCCGGTGTTGATCAAGGCGATTGATTTCAGCCTGTTGGAAGGGCTGGACAAGCTCAAGGAAATTGCCAGTGTCCCCTCGATTACACCTGAGGTGCCCGTTTCTGTGCTGCTAACCCTTCGCCACGTGCCTACCCCTACCTGAGTGGCGGGCTTTCCAGGAGCGTCATCATGCCAGGTGCAGTGTATCCATGGCGCGAACAAAATGAATATGAGCTGCTGGTTGATGGCGGGTGTTTTTTTCCTGCCATGCTGGAAGCCATATCCAAAGCCCGGTATAGCATCGACATCGAACTCTATCTGGTAGAAAAGGGCTCGTGTGCAACTGCCCTGATGGAGGCCTTGATTGAGGCGGCTCGTCGGGGAATACAGGTGCGTTGTCTTTTCGATGGTTTTGGTACGCTCAAGATGGACGACATGCACCGGACCCAGCTGAGCGAAGCGGGCGGCCAGGTGCGTATCTATAATCCGGTAGGCCTCTGGCGTGGCTGGCGCAACCTATACCGTGACCATCGCAAGCTCCTGATTGTGGACGAGTCGCAGGCCTTTGTAGGTGGAAGCGGGGCAACCAATGACTTCTGGACGCCAGGGGAGGAGCTTTGCCAGTGGCATGAAGTGATGGTGAGCATGCGCGGGCCGTTGGTGTCCGACTGGATGAGCCTGTTCCAGCGCCAATGGCAAGCCTGCCATCAGCGGCATGCTTGGAAGCCCGAGGCCAGCCGTGGTCGTATTCTGGTTCCAAGACCGCCGCAGGCAACTTCGGGTCTTGGGCGGGTGGCCTATGCTGATGCTCGCCAGCATCGGGACATTGTACTGTCCCTGGTTCGAGCCCTGATTGTTGCCAAGAAGCGTATCTGGTTTGCTACGCCATATTTTCTACCGTCGTGGCGGGTCAGGCGAGCCTTGCGCAAGGCCGCTCAGCGAGGCGTCGACGTGAGGCTGATTCTGACGGGCCGGCATACGGATAATCCCCCCGTCCGTTTTGCCGGGCAGCGCTATTATCCGCGCTTGCTCCGGGCAGGCGTGAAGATCTATGAATATCAGCCGCGGTTTTCCCACCTCAAGATGGTTCAGGTCGATGACTGGGTCAGCGTAGGCTCATGCAATTTTGATTACTGGAATCTTCGGTTCAACCTTGACGCCAACCTGGAAGCCATTGACCCGACGCTGAGTCAGGCCGTCAGTGAGTGCTTTCTAGCGGACTTCCAGCAAAGCCGCGAAATCACGCTAAAGGATTGGCGCAACCGCCCTTGGTGGAAACGCCTGCGTGAGCGTCTCTGGGGTACGCTTGACCGTCTGGTGCTGACCGTTCTGAGCAAGCGTAAGTCTTGAGTAAAGCAAGCCTTGCATTTTTTTAAGGCGATACACTACGCGCCTTGCAGTAAGGAGTGAGCGTAATGCTCAAAATAGAAAAACAACGATTCATTGGGCTTGAGTGGCTTCGCTTCCTGATGGGTCTTTATGTGGTCATCTACCACACCATTCATTTTTATCCCGAACGCAAAACCGTTCCGTTGCTGGACGAACTGACCAGTATGGGTTTTTTTGCGACCAGTACCTTCTTTGTTCTGTCCGGGTTCTTGCTGGCGCACGTCTATCTCACTGATAACCAGATGCGAGAGCCTGCCAAGAGTTTCTGGGTTAAGCGATTCTCCAATCTGTATCCGATTCATATATTCGCGCTGCTGTTTTCCATAGTCGTCGTAACCTGGATCGGCTTCATGGCCATACCGCCTGATGGAGCCAAGGCCAGCGTCCGGTTCGTGGTTTACGACACCAACGAGGTGCTGGCCCGAACCAATCCGGAACTGTTCCAGCACTACATGACCAATCTGGAGCTTGCATTCAATGGGTTGCTGCAGATTACGATGCTGCAGGCCTGGAATCCCTACTACCTCACCTTCAATGCGCCGCTCTGGTCCATCTCGGCGTTATTCTTTTTTTATCTGGTCTTTCCCTATGCGGCGCCGCGCCTGATGCGTGCGCGCAACAAATGGGGTGTGCTTGCCATCATAGGCCTGTGCTACCTGATTCCTCCTGTTCTGGTGATCTGGAGCCAGGATTACGGCATGCCGTATACTGGTTTGCTGCAACGAGTCCCGTTGCTGCGCCTGCCGGAGTTTCTGGCTGGCATCGTGGCGTATGGCCTCTTCCGTCAGCAAAGTGAGCGAGGCGCGCAGCCAAGCCGGGCCATCCGCCTGGTGATGACTGGCTATCTGCTATTGAGTTTTGCAGTGGCCACCGCGCTGTTTACCCATGGTCCTAAATTCTGGTACTTCTTGCTTCATAACGGTCTGTTACTGCCGTCTCAATTGATACTGGTCTATCTCAGCGCATTGGCGCAGGAACCCAAGAGCGAATGGCTTAAACACTGGTCGCCCCGGCTGGGTGCGGCGTCATTGTCCATGTTCGCACTGCATGTGCCATTGTCAGGACTGTTCATGACGCTCGAGAAATGGATTATGGGTGACTTCCCGCTGTGCTTTAGCAACTGGAGCGCGTGTATCGAGGCTGCCGGTCATGTAGAGAACGCCATCGAGGTTTACGGACTCTTCCTGCTGTTTGTGATTTTCATCTGTGTGATTTTCCAGGAACAGGCCGTGGCACCTACCCGGCGATGGTTGATCAGGCATTTGTTGCCCAAGGTAGAAAAGACCAGGCAACTGCCTACATAGCGCACAGGAAACTTTCAGGCGAGGGGTCTGCCAGGGAACTGCAGGTGGACCCTCTGCTCGAAGAACAGTCGAACCCACCTTTGGAAGGAGACTGCTATGGCGGCAAAGAAAATTCTCATGCTGGTAGGTGACTTCATCGAAGACTATGAAGTGATGGTGCCTTTCCAGGCGCTACAGATTGCCGGACACCAAGTGGATGCTGTCTGTCCAGGCAAGGCACCCGGCGATACTGTGCAAACCGCCATTCATGACTTCACCGGTGAGCAGACCTACAGTGAAAAGCCGGGCCATCGCTTTACGCTCAATGGGGACTTTGCCAAGGCACGTGTAGACGACTATGACGCTCTGGTCATTCCTGGAGGGCGGGCACCCGAGTATTTGCGCGTCAACGAACAGGTGCTTGAGCTGGTAAGAGGATTTTTCAAGGCCGACAAGCCCGTTGCTGCACTGTGCCATGGTCCCCTGATCCTGGCAGCGGCCGGCGTGCTCAGGGATGGCGTTGAGTGCAATGCCTATCCGGCGTGTGCGCCTGATGTCAAAGGGGGCGGTGGGACCTATATTGAATTACCCATGGACGGTGCTCATGTCAGCGGCAAGCTGGTAACCGGTCCGGTGTGGACCGCTCATGTGGAGTGGTTGCGCAAGTTTCTGGAGGTGCTCGGTACACGTATCGAGCCTTGAGTCAGTGGTGCAGATGCAATAAAGCCCGGCTGTACCGGGCTTTATTGTTCATCCTACAGGCTTAGGAAACCTCAACCGCCAGACTTTCAGCGATTTTCTTCTGCCAGATTTGCGGGCCGGTGTTATGCACGGACTCACCATTGCTATCGACCGCAACGGTGACCGGCATGTCCTTGACCTCGAACTCATAGATCGCTTCCATGCCCAGCTCCGGGAACGCCAGGGTCTTGGAGGCCTTGATCGCCTGGGCCACCAGATACGCTGCACCGCCTACGGCCATGAGGTAAACCGCCTTGTTGTCCTTGATCGCTTCAATGGCGATCGGGCCGCGCTCGGATTTGCCGATCATGCCGAGTAGACCCGTTTGCTCAAGAATCTGACGGGTGAACTTGTCCATGCGGGTAGCCGTGGTGGGGCCTGCCGGACCTACGACTTCGTCGCCAACCGGGTCGACCGGGCCAACGTAGTAAATGAAGCGACCCTTGAGGTCTACGGGGAGCGTCTCGCCTTTGTTCAACATATCGACCATGCGCTTATGCGCAGCATCGCGGCCGGTCAGCATCTTGCCGTTGAGCAACAGGGTCTCGCCTGGTTTCCAGGTCAATACTTCTTCAGGGGTTACCGTATCCAGGTTGACGCGGCGTGCAGAAGGGCCGGCTTCCCAGACAATTTCCGGATAGGCATCCAGCGGCGGAGCTTCCAGGGCAGCGGGGCCAGAGCCATCCAGAATGAAATGGGCATGGCGTGTCGCTGCACAGTTCGGAATCATGCACACCGGCAGCGAGGCCGCGTGAGTCGGATAGTCCTTGATCTTGACGTCCAGGACTGTGGTCAAGCCGCCCAGGCCCTGAGCGCCAATACCCAGCTGGTTGACCTTTTCGAATAGCTCCAGGCGCAGCTCTTCGATACGGTTCTGCGGGCCGCGGGCTTTCAGCTCATGGATATCGATTTCCTCCATGAGCGATTCCTTGGCCAGAACCGCTGCCTTTTCGGCCGTACCACCGATGCCGATACCCAGCATGCCGGGCGGGCACCAGCCTGCACCCATGGTCGGAACGGTTTTCAAAACCCAGTCGACGATAGAGTCGGACGGGTTGAGCATGGCCATCTTGGACTTGTTTTCGGAGCCGCCGCCCTTGGCTGCAACATCAACCTCAACCTTGTCACCAGGAACGATGCTGTAGTGGATGACAGCTGGGGTGTTGTCCTTGGTGTTTTTGCGCGCACCGGCCGGGTCGGCCAGGATGGATGCACGCAGAACGTTTTCCGGCAGGTTATAGGCGCGGCGAACGCCTTCGTTGATCATGTCGTCCAGGCTCATTGTGGCGCCGTCCCAGCGCACGTCCATGCCAACCTTGACGAATACGGTCACGATACCCGTGTCCTGGCAGATCGGACGGTGGCCGGTCGCACACATGCGCGAGTTGATCAGGATCTGGGCCATGGAGTCGCGTGCGGCAGGGGATTCCTCACGCAGGTAGGCCTCGTGCATGGCCTGGATGAAATCCACGGGATGGTAATAGGAGATGAACTGCAGGGCATCAGCAACGCTCTGGATCAGGTCATCCTGCTTGATCACGGTCATGTACGCGCTCCTTATTAGGCTATCAGTACTGCGCGGTTCTCGTGTCTCGTCCGTGGCGTCGTTTTGGAAGCAGGCGAAAGTCGTCTGATCACGAAAAGCAGCGTCCGGGCGCGCAGGTCCGGCTTCCAACACTGAGAAAAGAAGTCCAGACACCACGTCTAGGGTGTAGCCGACACGACAAAGGCGGGGCAGTATAGCGCTATGAGACGCTTGAGCGAAGCCGACCAGCTGATAAGGAAATACGTCACAGAAACAGAGTAAACTGCTGGCTAATTGCTATGCCATGGATCAGGTGTCGTCACCATGCGGGATCTTACTGTCACGCGCAGCATCAATGCGTCTGCCATCGGTCATCAGGTATTGCCTCTAGCCGTGGTTGTGCTGGCGTTGCTCCCATTGCTGCTGTCTACGGCTGTGGGATTCTATTCATCTTCCATTGCCTCGTTTTTTGCCGACACGCTAGGCTTTCTGGCGGGGGTCGCCGTAATGACGGGAGTGATTGTCTGGGGCGGTGGCAAGCATCTGAAGGCCTTACCGCTTGAGCCCTATATTATCGTCTCGATTCTGTTTCTGACGTATTCCCTGACCCATATCGTGCATTTGCGCGGTACCTTTCTGGTGTCTTATGTACTCGTATTGATGCTGGGTATTTTTCAGATACGACTGGGGGCGTTTGTACGCTGTGCGCTGCTGGCCTACGGTGCCTATGTAGGGTTGTGCTTATGGATAAACCTTGAGCCACAGGACAGCCGGACCGTCAGAATGATGATTGTCCAGAGCATCATATTAGCCATTGTTCTGGTTTCCATGGTGCTGTTTGCACGCTACCACCACCGTATCCGCTCCCAGCTCAACGCTCGGCGGGACGATCTGGAGCGGCATCAGGACAACCTGCGCCATGTGATGCGTCAGTTGGAAGCTCAGGTGATTACGGACGAGCTGACGGGGCTGCGTAATCGCCGTTATTTTCTGCAAATAGCCAGTGAGGCGCTTCATCGGTTGGGGCATGGCCGAATGCACGGGCTGGCATTGATCGACATGGATTTTTTCAAGCAGATCAATGATCAGTTTGGGCACGGAATAGGCGATCTGGTGCTTAAAACGTTTGCCGAGGTAGGCGAGGCCTGCTTGCGAGAGCAGGACGTCCTGGCGCGTTATGGCGGAGAAGAGTTCGTCCTCCTGCTGCCCTTTAGCGATCCGCAGCAGCTGGTAGTCTGCTGTGAGCGTTTACGTGAAGCCTTTTCAAGGACGGTTTTCGAGCACGCTGATCTGGGCACCCTGACCGTTTCGATCGGCATGAGCCTCATCATGACCGGACGTACCCTTGAGGAGTCGTTACTGCTGGCCGATCAGGCGTTGTATCGTGCCAAGCGTAATGGGCGTAATCGCTGTGAGGTTTCATGGGAGAGCTGACGTGCCTAAGCTTGAGGTAGGAGCATCGGCCTGGACAGTCGAGTCGGATCGCAACCTGCTCGACAGCCTGCTCGACGTAGGCCTGGCAGTGCCTTTCAGCTGTCGGGCGGGCAGTTGCCATGCATGTCTGGTTCGGTGTCTTGAGGGGCATGTTGCAGACGCGCAGCCGGAAGCGCTGCCTGCTGAAAAACGGGCCGAAGGATGGCGGCTGGCCTGCCAGTGCCGCATTGTAGGTGATGTTCGAGTATCGATTTTCAACCCTGAAGAAGATGGGATTTCTGCGACGCTGACGGCTGTCGATTGGCTAGGTGCAGATGTGGTTCGCTTACGTATGCAGCCGGAGCGTTCCGTACGTTATCGACCGGGGCAGTCCGTAGTGCTCTGGCTCAACGGTATTGCTCGCTCCTACTCCATAGCCAGTTTGCCTGGCGAGGCACCTTGGCTTGAGTTTCACATCGATTGCAGCCGTCCGGGCCAGTTCAGCAATGCCGCACGCGTAATAAAGCCGGGTGATCAATTGTGCCTGGGTGTATTGAATCCCAGTGCGCTGCACTATCCGACGGAACAACCCGATTCTCCGTTGCTGCTGCTGGGCTCCGGCTCAGGATTGGCACCGCTTTGGGGCATTCTTCGTGAAGCGCTGGATCAGGAGCATGCTGGGCCGATCACGGTAGTACACCGCGCGCGTGAGGCGTCTGGGCATTACTTGAGGCCAGCATTGGATAGATTGGCCGCCGAGCAACGCACTCTGAATGTCGAGTACTTGGATGAAAAGGGGTGGGAGCCGTGGCTCAAGGCGTTGCGGCTATCCAGTCGGCGTACGGTCGCGTTGGCTTGTGGCAGTCCCGCATTTGTTGAGGCTGTGTCCCGTCGATTATTCATGGCAGGGCTTCCGCGGGGACAATTGCTGACAGAGACCTTTGCATCCAAGGCTCTCTAGCATTAAAAAAGCCGCCCGAAGGCGGCTTTTTTGTGAGCAATAATCAGACGAGCAGATCACCGACACGGTACATCTTCATGGTGTTGGTGCCGTCACGCTTGGTGTAGCTGTCGCCCTTGGTCAGGATGACCCAGTCGCCACGCTCCACGATGCCGCGCTTGAGCAGTTCGTCTACGGCATTCTGGCTGACTTTGTCGGCCGGCATCGACTTGGGATCGAACGGAATGGTGTAGACGTTGCGGAATAGTACAGTGCGCGCCTGTGTTATGCGGGATGAAGCAAACGAGAAGATCGGAACGGAGGATCGTAGGCGAGACATGATCAACGGGGTATAACCGCTGTCGGTCAGGCTGATGATGGCCTTCACGCCCGGGAAGTGGTTAGCCACATAGATGGACGCCAGTGCGATACTTTCGTCCCAACGGGTAAAGGTTTGCCCCAGGCGATGGCTGGACAGCTTGCTGGTAGGCTGCTTTTCAGCACCGATACAGATGCGGGCCATCGCCTTGACGGCCTCAACCGGGTACGCACCGGCAGCCGTCTCGGCGGACAGCATCACGGCGTCGGTGTTGTCGAGTACGGCGTTGGCAACGTCAGACACTTCGGCGCGTGTCGGCATCGGGTTGGTAATCATCGACTCCATCATTTGCGTAGCCGTGATAACCGCTTTGTTGAAGCGGCGCGCATGGGAAATGATGCGTTTCTGGATGCCTACGAGTTCGGCATCGCCGATCTCGACGCCCAGGTCACCACGGGCCACCATGACTGCGTCACTGGCCTGAATCAGACCGTCCAGTGCTTCGTCATTGGCTACAGCTTCGGCGCGCTCGATCTTGGCCACCAGCCAAGCCTTGCCACCGGCTTCTTCCAGCAGGCGACGGGCTTCGTGCATATCTGCCGCATCACGTGGGAAGGACACCGCCAGATAGTCCACTTCCATGGAGCTGGCAAGCTTGATGTCTTCGCGATCCTTGTCGGTCAGGGCCGGTGCGGTCAGACCGCCGCCGCGACGGTTGATGCCCTTGTGGTCCGACAGCGGGCCGCCGATCAAAACGACGGTATGCAGTTCATTGGCCGTTACGCCTTCGACGCGTAGTACCACGCGGCCGTCATCGAGCAGCAGCTCATCGCCGACATGGCAATCGGTCACAAGGCCCGGATAGTCGATACCAACGACCTCCTGGGTGCCAGCATCACGGGGATGGGCCGTGGACAGACGGAAGGTGTCGCCTTCCTTGAGCTGAATGCGCTTGTCAGTGAATTTGGCGATACGGATCTTGGGACCCTGAAGATCGCCCAGCAAGGCCACATGACGGCCATGCTTGGCAGCCAGTTCGCGTACCAGCTGACCCCGTGCACGGTGTTCATCCGGGGTTCCGTGAGAAAAGTTCAGGCGGGCCACATCGATACCGGCAATGATGAGCTGCTCGAGCACCTCAGGCGAATTGCTGGCTGGGCCAAGGGTGGCAACGATTTTGGTACGGCGATAAATCATTCAGGTTTTCCTTTCAGATGGTTTCAACCGTGATCGGCAATGAAACGGGCCGAATCTGACGTTTGGCTTCAAAGGCTACTGTGCATTGTAGCCTTGCTGAGCGTCCAGGCACATGAAAGGTTTCATCTCCGTGCGGCAATCCTGAAAAAGTAATGCTTGAATTAACCGGTGAGCTGCGCTTCAGGCCTGGACGAGCCTGCCGATAACCCGGCAACGGAGGATCAATCATGCGTCATATCTTATTTTCGCTCGTCGTCGTGTCGCTGGCCGGCTGTACGGGTGCGTCCATGAATCGTCACATGGACAAGGCTTACGATGCCTATACTGAGGGTGACTGCGATCAGGTTATGCTGGAGCTGTCCCAGGCCGAACGCAAGAGCCGGGCTCGCCCGTGGGTTCAGCCGGAGATTTCCATGCTGCGTGGTCAATGCCTTGAGCGGCAGCGTTTGTATGTCGATGCGGTGGAAACCTATCGCTTCATCGAGAGGCGTTACCCCAGCAGCGAGTATGCGTACCGGGCCCGGGCCAGAATCGATACGCTCACCCAACTGGGGCTCGATGGTTCCAGACCGGTAATCGTTCAGCCACAGCCGCTCAAGCCGGTGCTGGCCAAGTAAAGATGCCCTTTCGCATGCTTCTGGTTATGCTTGTGGTCTGATGGGTGCCGACTGGAGCGGCATCAGACTGCAGTGACTTCCGGGATGGGTCCATGAAACAGAATCGTCATATCGAGCGCCATCAGTTACCGTACTTTCTGAAGGTGTTCAATCGTTTCACTGACAGGCCCATGGGCTATCTGGGTAATATTTCCCTGGACGGGATGTTGCTCATTAGCCAGCTACCGCTGCTGGTTGGGGCCAGATTCGAATTGCGTTTGAAGGTGCCGGGTCAGGACGGGCAGTTGCACTTCATTGACTTTGATGCCAACTGTCAGTGGAGCCGGGAAGACGTAACGCCAGGGTATTACGATTCAGGCTTCTCGATCTCGGCGCCACCGCATGAGTTCACCGAGCTGGTGGAATCGCTGCGTAACTATTTCAGCTTTCACCCCATGCAGCAGTCCGTTTAGGCAGACGAACGCTGCAAGGCTTAGTCAGAGGGTTCCGGCACGTTTCCAGGTGAGATACTGATTGACCAGCTCAGGGCCCAGGGCGGCCGGACGTGTATCGATGAGCGCAACACCCTGGGCCGACAGGCGCTCGTGCAGCGACTCCCTGGCCTGGCGGTAATCCATGGCCCCACAATATTCCAGCGCCTCCTCGTAGGTTTCTACCGCCTGCTGCATCTTCGTATCCAGGATATCTTCACGCAGGCTGGCAATCAGCATGCGGTGCTGGCGACCGAGATGGCCAAGGGCAAGCCTTAGATCATCGTCGTCTTCATCACGCAGGTTGGTGACCAGAACGATCAGTGCACGGCGACGCTGGCGGCTGAGAAGCTGCTGGGCGGCTGAACTGTAATCGGCAGGGGTCAGTGTAGGCTTGAGATCATAAACGGCATTGAGCAGTCGGCCCAGCTGCCCATGGCCTTTGGCAGGCGCCACGTGCCGTGGTTGCTCATGAGCAAAGGTGCTGATACCTACGGCATCGCCCTGGCGAAGGGCAACGTGGGCCAGAAGCAGGCACGCATCCAGAGCCTGGTCGAAATGCGACAGCTCACCGTCCTGGCTACGCATACGCCTGCCGCAGTCCAGGAGCAGCAGGATCTGCTGGTCCCGTTCCTCCTGATATTCGCGGGCGATGGGCATTTTCTTGCGTGCCGTGGCTTTCCAGTCCATCTGCCGCAACGTATCGCCCTGGCGAAACTCTCGCAGCTGATGAAACTCGAGCCCCAGGCCTCGTCGAGGTTTCTGCCTGACACCCAGTTGACCTAGCCATTGCTCGCCCGCCAGAGGCGATGAGCTATAAAGACGGGCAAAGTCCGGGTAGACCCGTGCGTCTCCAGGGTGCTCCAGCCGGTAACGGCGCTGCCAGAATCCCAGTGGGCTGGGCAGGATACAATCACAGGCCGGAAAGCGGATATGCCCTCGCTCCAGAGGCCTGATTCGGTAGTGCGCCTCGGTCTGCTGGCCGGGCTTTAGAGTCATCTCCAGCGGTAGATGCTCGTGGGCCACGGAGGCGGGAATATGGTCGAACAGCGTGACGGAGCATTCGCGGGGATAGGAATGATACAGCGTAAGCTGAACGTCGCTCCAGCGTCCCAATGATAACTGCCCGGGCAGCGTACGCTTCAGGATGGGAGGGGCGCGTCGATAGGTACTGACAGCATCGCCTCCGGCCATCAGCAAAAGCGCCAGCAAAGCGCCCCACCAGACGGTATGTAGCGTGTCAGCCACGGAGAGGCCCAGCGCCTCGAGCGTACCTAGGATCAGTGCTGTCCCAAGCAGTCCGGTCAGGATCAGCAGAAAACGTCTGGAGGGCTTCATAAAGGCGCGAATCAGAGGCGAGGGGCTGGGGATTGATCAATGATCTGCCGCAGCACCTGATCAACCGTAATGCCGTCGATTTCAAGTTCTGCCGACAGTCTAATCCGGTGGCGCAAAACGGGCAGGGCACACTGCTTCACGTCATCGGGCAGAACGAACTCGCCACTCCGCAGCAGGGCTCGCGCACGCGCGCCGCGGAGCAGGGCGATAGAGGCACGTGGCCCGGCGCCCAGCATGATGCCGGGCCAGTTACGGGTTGAGCGCGCCAGCCGCACGGCATAATCCAGCACTTGGTCGTCCACCGGCAGGTCCGCTGCAATCTTTTGCATGGCCATGATTTCCTTGGCTTGCAGTATTGGGCGCAGAGGCGTGACATCCAACATGTCGCTGCGTGTGGAGCGAGTGACCTGTCTGACCAGGGCACGTTCGTCTTCTTCGCCGGGATAGTCGATATAGAGCTTGAACATGAAACGGTCCAGTTCCGCCTCTGGCAGCGGATAAGTGCCTTCCTGTTCTATCGGGTTTTGGGTGGCTAATACCATGAAGGGTTGAGGAACCGGCAGCGCTCGGCCTTCCAATGTAATTTGCCGCTCCTGCATGACTTCAAGCAGTGCCGCCTGGGTTTTTGCTGGCGCACGGTTGATCTCGTCGGCCAGCAAAAGGTTGGTAAAGGCAGGTCCCTTGCGCAGCTTGAACTGCTCCGTCGCCAGGTCATAGATGGCATGACCTGTGATGTCGCTGGGCATAAGGTCCGGCGTGAACTGAATACGTGCAAAACTGCCTTCGAAACAGCGAGCCAGCGCGCGAACCAGCAGGGTTTTGCCCAGTCCGGGTGCACCTTCGATCAAGACATGTCCCCCAGCCAGCAGGGCGGTCAGGACATCATCAATTACTGTGCTCTGGCCTATCAATGCCTTGTTGAGGGCTTGCCGCAGCGATTGAGCGAGGCTGCTGGCGCGTTGACGCTGTGCCGTATGATCAGGGGGCGTGGGAGTCGCAGTAGGCTCGGTCATGGCGTATTTCCTTGAGTAGGCCGCGAGGGGAGTGCACCGCGAGTCATAGTGCCTTCCTGATGCGTTGCAGATGTGCAACGCGGCGCGTGAAGTCGATTGGAGACAGTTTCTCTGATGCCAGCGGACGCATGCTCTGGCTGATCTCATGCGCAGACAAACGAGCCAGGCGGCCTAGAAGCTGCCATTGCTCGGCAACAGGGAGGCGTTCGAAGCCGGGATGACGGCGTCGGGCGTGCTGCTGAATATCTTTCTGCAACAACGTGATCAGGCTGGCCAGCCCAGTATGTCGGCGAATGAATTCGGCGCTGGCTCGCAGGTGCTCACTCAGCTGACGGCGCCCGATGGCGGGACTTGGTAGCTGGGGTCCCAGGCGCTGCGCTGACTGCCACAGCCAGAGCGCCAGAAGCAGGGCTGCGGCGGCCAGCGTTTCAGGAAAGTAGCGTGCCATGAGCGTAACAAGGCTTTCCTTGTCGGCGCGGTATAGCAGCGTGACGTCACTGTCCTGGGTGATATACCAGAGCAGCCAGGCATTGTCATATTCGCCTATATGGGCGTTTTGCCAGATCCAGGGGTCCGTCATGACGGTAATCAAACCGTTGCCCCATGGCAGCTGCATCATGTGCGTAGCGGCTTCGCTGTTGGCCCAGGACTGGGCCAGATTCCTGGAGTCGTACAGATGAAACTCGTCATCGAAACCGATATAGGCTGGCTCCTGTTCGTTTTCCAGATAAAGCTTGGTCAACGGCGCCCACTTTTCGGCAGGAGCGGGTTCAGCGTCCTGCTGATCCGTCTCCTCATCCTCCAGGTCGCGCGTCAGCAACTGCTGCACTCCGATGGCGTCAAGCAGGAAGTCACCACTTTTCTTGCTCTGCTCATCCCACAGTTGCTCGGCTACAAAGACGACATGTCCACCTCGGCTGGCCCAGCCCAGGACCTGCTGACTCTGGGCAGGTGACATACGGTCTCGTTCTGCAAGCAGCAGCAACGTATGGCCTATCGAAGGCAGCCCATTCAGCACCGCAAAAGAGTCACTGTGTTGAATGGTAATGGACCGCTCCTTCAGAAAGCGCTCGGCAGCCAGATAGGGGTTGTTCCGGGCCTCTGGACTGGGCCCTGCATCTTTCAGGGTCTCTGTCAGGGTGATGTACTTCCAGGCCCACAACCCTGTCAGCAGCAGGACGGCCACCATCAGAATAATCCACAGCGAATGCCGACGCGTCATGCAGACACCTGCGGACCAAACAGATGACGCCATTGGTGACAGAGCGCCTGAAGCGTTTCCTGGGAAGGCATGCGATGGCCATAGGCAAGCGCTTGCCATTGGGTCGTCACACCGTGCAGATAACCGACCACATCGGCGTTGGGTATTGATCTGCCAAGCTCAAGGATTTCGCCTTCGGTATGCGCCTCCTTCAAGGGCAGATGAAAGTCATGCAAAAGACGGCTCAGCAGGCCTCGATAAAGCAACCCCAGTGCGCTGCGAGGGTCGTGTTGCCAGAGGCGCTCGGCTTCGCCAGGGATATCGGAAGGTAAACTGGTCGGGGCGACTTCCAGACCAAACAGCTGACGGGGCGTGTCGACAGGTCTGGCAGGTTTGGTGGCGATTCGCCGGGTAAAGAGGGTTAGCCAGACACGGTAACGCCAGAGCAGCACGCCAAGGCCTGCAATCAGTAACGTCCATAACAGGATCTCAATGAAGCGGGCCGCATGGGCAATAAGTGTTTCGAGGTCCCGCCAGTGGAGGCCATTGGATGACGTCACCGAGGCCTTGTTCTTGTCCTGCTGGCCGACGTGCCATTCCAGCTGGGTGCGCTCATTCCTGAAGGGCGGGCTCGCCAGTATGACGCCGATGTGCTGGCGGGCAACCTGACTGTTCAAGGGCTGGTTCAGCAGGCGAGGCGCATCCGGGCCGGCTGCTTCCTGAGGTGGCAGTGGGCAGATCGCTGCAGCTGACGGCTCATCTGCCAGGACGGGCGGCGGCGAAAGCAAAGCGCTCATGGCTCCGATCACAAGCAGCATGGGTATCGCACCTGTCAGGCGCTGGCGCAGGCGTCGAAAGGCCAGCTCAATGTCCCAAGCTTCCAGCGCTGTACGCCGGTTCAGATAAAGACTGAAGCCGCACGCCACATACACGGGCTCCCATACAAGGAGAACCAGTGCATATAGCAAATTTGTAAGGTGCTCCACCCAGAGCAGGCCATGAGCCTCGACATCGATCAGTTTGAGCCAATCGAGTTGCTCGATGATCTGCGAGGGAATGAAGAGATAAATCAGGCCCAGAAGACCGATATAAAGGGCTATTTCAATGTGCGCGCCGGTAAGGGTCAACCAGAAGGCGGCCTGTGTATCTTGTTGCGTCAGGACCCGAACACGAGCCTGACGTAATGCGCCGGACAGGCCTTCAAGCTGCTGTACGGGTAATAGAAAGCTGCGCTTGGGCGTAAAACGTCTCCATAGAAGGCTGGGCAGCAGCTGTACGCTCAGTAACCGTGGATAAGCCATCAGCGCTTGTCTGGCCGTAATCGTTTCACCAAAGAGCGCACGGGACAGAATATGCAGGGGTAGCCGCTCGAACAGCGGCTTCAACCACCAGAAAACCAGCATGACGATAGACGGATAATTCCAGAGGGCGGCGCTCAACAGGGCCAGAACAGGAAGGGTGAGCAGTGCCCAGCTGGTCATCAAGATATGCAGGTGTTCACGGGCGAGTCTCACGCCAAGATCCAGAGCTTCCCAAGGGCTACGGGGGCGGATAACCGCCTGGCTTTCACTCAGGCGCATGTCGATTTCTTCCTGCCAGCCCGAAATAACCTCCAACGGCCAGCCACAACAGCGCACCTGCGCTGTACTTGAGGGTAGGGCTGAGTGCAGCGCTTGAGGACCAATAGGCCTCGACAAAGGCGGCCAACGTTAACAGTACAAAGACACCGGCAATCATGCCAACACAGGGTTTAGCAGCATGTCGCAGGGCATCGCTGCGGCGCAGCCGGCCCGGCGCCACCAGCGCCCAGCCCAGCTTCAGGCCTGCCGAGCCGGCCAGCGTAATCGCTGTCAGCTCAAATGCGCCGTGCCCTACCACGAAGGGCCAGAAGGTAGAGCCTGAGCCCAGTTGCGTCAGGTAACCTGCCACCGCACCGATGTTAAGTCCATTGAACAGCAGAAAGAACAGTGTCCCCAGGCCATACAGCAACCCGCCTGCAAATGTCTGAAAGGCGATTCCTATATTGTTGCGAATGTAATAGCCGAACATTTGCCAGTCCTGACTGCTGGCCCGCTCGGGCAAGGCTCCTATGCGCTCGGCATCCGGCCTGTACATACTTTCCATGTTGGCAACCTGGGCGGGGTCCAGGAGGCTGTAGACCAGATCAGGTATGTAATAGACCAGTAAACCCATTATGAGAAGGCTGCCATAGAAGAGGGCGCTTGCTACAGCGACCAGGCGCCATTCTGTCCGGACCAGTCGAGGAAAGTCTGCCAGCAGGAAGCCGAGCAATCGCTGCCGAATATTGCCCGGATGGCGATAGATGAGCTGGTGGCCACGCAGCGTCAGTTGATGCAGGTGCTCAATCAGCTGGGGGCTGTAGCCACGTGCCTGAGCAAGTGCCAAGTGCTGGCACAGACGACGGTAGCTAGCAATAAATGCCTTGCTGTGTTCCAGCGTTGAAGTCGGGGTGCGTTTTTCCAGCGCAGACAACTGCTCACTGAAGCGAGCCCACTCAGCCTGGTAGCGCTGTTCGAAAGGCGCCTGCCTCATCCGTGAGCCCCTAGCAGGGCTTGTGCAATTCGGTTCAGGCGCTCAGTGGCTTCGCTGCGGTCTACCCCCAGAGGCTCTGCCAGTAGTGCGGCCAGCTCGTCTCGACGGGATAGAGACAACTCGTTCTGACGCTCGGCAAACGAGAGAATGGCCTGCTGCTCTATTAACCCCAGCGCAAACGGGGGGGACAATGGAATGACGTCCTGTAAGGTAAAGCGCTCGTGTGGTTGCTCTTGGTGAACGACCAGGGTGCCTGCCACCAGATCTCCCAAGCGTTTGAAGCTGGGATGTAACAGGCTGCTCAGGATACCCATGGCATAGCCGAAGGGGAGAAGATCCACGACGCGCAACAGATTGCGTAGCAGCGAGCCGGACCAGCCCACCGGGGTGCCATCATCATTCAAAACGCGCAATTTCATGAGCTGCTTGCCTGGTGAGCGGCCCTGGTTGAGCACTTCAAACAGCACCATGTACCACCAGCTGATCAGAAATGTCAGCAGCGCGATCAAGCCAACCCCGACATGGCCCAGAAAGCCGAGCACAAGGTAGGCAAGCGCCATGATAGCGCCTCGAATAGCCAGGTCGATGGCATACGCCAGGGCGCGAGGTATGACGCTGGCTGGACGCAACATCAGGTCGATGGCTTCCGGGGTTTCGACGCGTAACAGCGTATCGAGTGGAAGTGGCATGGGTACAGATGAGCCTTCTCTAGTGTAGGTCGGCACAAGAGGTTGCTCGGCGTTCACATGGTGTCATTGGATGAGAACCCCTACGCAGACTGGAACGACAAAAATAACCAGTCGGCAGGCAAGCGCTTCAGCACATTATCACTCCTTTGATAAGGTCATCACCCACGCCTGGTGCGTCTGTGCACGTTAACGCAGCTTGGCTATCCTGACGCACGGCTTGGAATCCATGGGTATCATGAATTCAATGACATACATACGGTCGCAGCCTGCGACATGATAAGCCTAGCGACCCATCAGGCGTATAGGCAACTGAAAAATCCAGAGTGCTCGACTCGAGGCGCTGATAGCTAGGAGAGCTTTGTCGTGAGCCGCACCATATTCTGGTATGACTTCGAAACCACAGGAACCAATCCACGCTGCGATCGCCCACTACAGGTGGCCGGCTTGCGAACGGATGAGGACCTTAACATTGTTGGCGAGCCGCTCAACCTGTATTGCCGCTTGGGCGACGATATCCTGCCGCATCCGGCTGCCTGCCTGATTACCGGCATTACGCCTGAGCGCCTCGAACGCGAGGGGCTTCCCGAGGCCACCTTCATGGCCCACCTGCATGCTCATATAAGCCAGCCGGGTACATGTACGGCTGGTTACAACACGCTGCGCTTTGATGATGAAGTGACACGGCATAGCCTGTATCGAAATTTCTACGATCCGTATGCGCGGGAATGGCAGGGCGGGAATACCCGCTGGGATCTGATCGATTTGCTACGTGCGGCTTATGCCTTGCGGCCGGAGGGCATTGAGTGGCCTCAGGATGAGGGGCGGGTGACCTTGAAGCTTGAGCGTCTTTCCCAGGCCAACGACCTGGAGCATGGTCAAGCACATGATGCTCTGTCGGATGTACACGCCACAATACAGCTCGCTCGGCTGGTGCGTGACCGGCAGCCACGGCTGTATCATTTCTTGTATCAGCTCAGACACAAACGTTCAGTGTTGGAGCACATTACGTTACTTAAACCGCTAGTCCATGTTTCTGGACGGTTTTCAGCCGAGCGTAATTTTCTTTCCATTGTACTGCCGCTTTGCTGGCATCCTCATAACCGTAATGCGTTAGTTGTCTGTGATCTTCACTTTGACCCAAGCCCTATATTAGAGCTGGACGTTCAAACGCTACATCAAAAACTCTATACCCGGCGTGAGGACTTGTTAGCCAATGACGAACTGCCAGTACCGCTTAAACTTATCCAGATAAACCGATGCCCGGTGTTGGCACCTTTGGCTGTTCTAAGAGAGCAGGATCAGGAAAGACTGCAAATAAATATGCAGATGTACAAGCAACGTGCGGCTCTTTTACAAAGTAAGGCAAAAATATGGCGAGACAAATTGTCGCAGCTTTATCAAATAAAGGCTGAGAACGCAGTCTTTGATCCTGAACAGCAGCTGTACAATGGCTTTATATGTGAGAGCGATAGACGCTTATGTGATGAGATTCGAAGCTGTGACCCTATTAAGTTGGTAGATAAAAGGTGGTTATTCACAGACGAACGTTTGCCTGAACTTTACTTCCGTTATCGGGCCCGTAACTTTTCCCATACTTTGACGGCTGAGGAGCAAGGGCGTTGGCATTCATTCTGCCGTGATCGTTTGATCAATAGTGAATTGGGCGCACCCAATACACTATTCTCTTTTGAGGAAGCCTTGCATGCACTGGTGCAGACCGCCAGCGAATCACAGCAAGCCCTGCTAAATACATGGCGAGTACATGCGCAGCAGTTGAGAACTCGGTTCGGAGTTTAAAACCTTTAACTACTCATAAAAAACGCCAGCAATGCTGGCGTTTTTTATCTAACTGACGGATATCAGTCGAGCAGGGTGGCCCAGCTCTCGACATCATCGGCGCCCCACTTGGCTTTCCACTCTTTCAGAGTTTTGTGGTTGCCGCCTTTGGTTTCGATAACTTCCCCTGTATGCGGGTTCTTGTATTGCTTTACTTTACGTGCACGCTTGGTGCCGCTGCCTTGAGTGCTCTTGGCATTACCGCGAGTGCCACGAGTGTTTTTGGCATCAGTGTCAAGAATAGCGATGATGTCACGCAGGGACTTGGAGTATTCACCCATCAATGCGCGCAGCTTTTCTTCGAATTCCAGTTCTTTTTTCAGTTTATCGTCTTGGGAAAGATTACGCAGGCGCTCCTGCAGCTCTTTAATAGCTTCTTCAGTGGCACGGTATTCATTGATAAGGGACATACATTTACCTGCAATGCAAGGGCTGGTCTTTTTTAATGATAGTGTTGGCGTAACAACAAGTAAACCTACTATTAACTTTTTGCAAGCATAAAACAAGTTAATAAGGTTGATAATGTTCAACTAACATTAAAACTCAGGCGCGAGATTCGTCGCCGCAAGTCGATGGAAGCTGAAGTTTTCCGTGCGCAAGGCTAGAATGGCGGCCTCCGTTTTTTCGAGGTTGTTCTATGCGCACTTTTCGTCTGGTGATTGCCTGCCCGGACGGCGTAGGTATAGTAGCCAAGGTAAGTAACTTCCTGGCGACTTACAATGGTTGGATCAGTGAAGCCAGCCACCACTCCGATACCGAAAGTGGCTGGTTCTTTATGCGTCATGAAATACGCGCCGATTCTTTACCCTTCGATTTAAAGGGTTTTTATCAGGCGTTTGCGCCAATAGCCAAAGAGTTCTCCATGCAGTGGCGCATTACTGACTCTGCAGTTAAAAAGCGTGTAGTACTAATGGCCAGCCGCGAATCCCATTGTTTGGCGGACTTGCTTCATCGCTGGCACAGTGGCGAACTGGATTGTGAAATTCCTTGTGTCATTTCCAATCATGATGCATTGCGCAGCATGGTCGAATGGCATGGTATTCCTTATTTCCATGTGCCGGTCGACCCGACTGACAAGCAGCCCGCCTTTGCCGAGGTCTCCCGGCTGATCGATGAGCATCAGGCCGATACTGTGGTGCTGGCGCGTTACATGCAGATCCTGCCGCCGGATCTTTGCCAGCGCTATGCGCATCAGGTCATCAATATCCATCACAGCTTTCTGCCGTCCTTCGTGGGGGCCAAGCCTTACCACCAGGCCGCCAAGCGGGGCGTAAAACTGATCGGGGCAACCTGTCACTTCGTGACCGAGGAGCTGGATGCTGGTCCGATCATCGAGCAAGATGTGGTGCGTATCACCCATCGTGACAATGTCGAGGACATGGTGCGTCTGGGCAAGGATGTTGAAAAGATGGTGCTGTCGCGTGGTCTGCGCTATCACCTGGAAGACCGTGTGCTGGTACATGGCAACAAGACGGTCGTCTTCAACTGATAGGTCCTGAGGTCTTATGAGCGATCCTTTCGAGCGTGCAGGGGCTTTTCCTCCTCCCGTCCTGGGGGAGGGATGTACGCAGCGCTACGACCCGGATGCGCTCAATGAAGACAGCGGCACCGATTTTCCGGGTGCCGCTGAGCTCTGGCAGAATCTCTTGACTGGCTCTACGCCTGGCGAAAGCGAATCAGGCGATTAAGCAAGGGACGTCCCGCCAGGTGAATGAACACCGGGGCGCCTGCTATGAGATAGAAGTAGTACGTCACTGCTCGCCAGATCAGAATAGCTGCCGCTGCTGTCGACTTGCCCACCATGGGTGTAAGCAGCGCACCTGATGCCAACTCTGCACCTCCAGCGCCGCCGGGCAGCAGGCTTGCCTGTCCAGCGGTCAGGGCCAGCATCTGTATCAGAAAGGTCCACGCCCAGGGAATGACGGCTCCCAGACCGACCAGCGTGATATACAAGATGCTGTTACGTAGCAACCAATGCAGGGCTGTCAGGCCAAACACCGCCGCCAGAGTGGAGTGAGGCATCCGCAAGCTTTCCTTCAAGGCATTGCGAAAGCGCAGTACCTTGCGTCCCCAGCGCAGGCGTCGTGACTGTTTTACGCCCAGGCGCTTCATGATTCGTCCATTGCTGCGCAAAACGGCGCGATGAAAGCGTGCCAATCCGAACAGCAGGACGATAATTCCTGTCATCAGGGCAGCCGTGCCTCCCAGCAGCAAACCTACGTGGGGATTCAGCGCATGGAAGAGGGCATAAATCAGGATGCCGATCAGCGCACAGACGAAAAACAGCAGATCGCTGATATGGTCCACTGCAAAGACTGCGGTGGCTTGTGCCGGTCGTACGCCGCGGCGTGCAAGAAGCGCCATCATGGTAAACGGACCGCCTGCACCGCCAGGCGTGGCGCAAATGGCAAATTCGGTTGCCATCACAATGCCCAGGGAGCGAAGGTGAGTGGTGCGATGCAGGCGTCTGAGTAGCAGGCGCAGGCGAACCGCATTGACGTTCCAGCACAGCACTATCATGCCCAGCATGAGCAGCAGCAGATCAAGTGGAAAGTCCCGTAGCTTGCCTAGTAGCCCGGTGCCGCCTAATAGAAGGGGAATGAGTGCTGCTGCCAGCAATGCACTGAGCAGCAGCCATACACCACGGCTCATGCCGCGAGACGCTCGTTGAAATAATGCCGGTTGAGCCATTCGATTTTATTGATGGGGGTGCGTCCTTCTGCCATCAGGCGTTTAAGTAGCCCCAGCCAGTAGTCCCTGGAAAATTCATGTCGCATATCGACAGGGTGTAGGCCCAGGCGGAGCAGGGGCGCTGACCGATGACGGCGAGCGGCTTGCTCGCTCATAAGCCAGGACATGCCTCTTCGCCATGGGCTTCTGGCACTCCATACCAACCCAGGCGCTTCTACCTGGCGATGGTCAGGCAGCAGATAAAAATGCTGAGGATCGCTGGTATACCGTAAGTCGGTCTGGCTCAGGGCACGACGTGTTCCTTCGCTCATCAACCAGGCTGGCGCCACAAACCCATGCAGAGACCAGCCAAAGCGCTCAAACAGCGCAATGCCTTTCTCAAGACGCTCACGGGCCTGTGCTTCATCGAGGGTGTAGAACTCACCCTCGTAGGTGTAAACCCTGCGCATGAACCAGTCACGCGGATTCGTGGGCGCTGGGGCATCATCACAGTGGAAGTGGCCATGAAGTGCCAGTTCATCACCGCGAGCCAGACGCTGATCCATGACTTTGATGAAGGCTGGATGCTGATCGATCGGGTTACGATGATGGAAATCGGGAACGACCAACAGCGTCATGGGCACACTGCCCAGTGCGTCTACCGCCTCCACAAAGGGCTGATAATCTTTCCAGGTTTCTGGTGCCACATCATGTAGCACCAGCATGACATTGCGTTCAACCATGTGCAGCTACCGGCATTTCAGACGTACCCAGCACGGCATGATAGTGAGAGAGCAGACCCGCGACTACTGTATCCCAAGCATGATGGGCCTCTACATGTTGGCGGGCCTGACGGCCCACGAGACGGGCGTCGTCCTCGAAGAGCTCGCGTACGGTGGCCGCCATGGAAGCCGGATCATGGGGTTGGCAAAGGCGTCCGGTATTGAAGGGAACGATTTCCGCCAGGGCGCCTGCCTTGACGGCAACAACCGGAATGCCACAGGCCATGGCCTCGAGCGCCACCAGGCCAAACGTCTCCTGATGCCCTGCGTGCAGCAGCACGTCGCAACTAGCGACCAGGCGTGCAACTTCGGATGCCGGGCGAAAGCCATTCATGACCGTAACGTTGTCCGGTACATGGCTGGGCATATTCGAGCCCACTAACAGCAGGTGATAGGGCTTGCCCAACTGACGAGCAGTTTCCAGCAGGATGGGTAGATTCTTTTCCCGTGAACCGCGACCGGCAAACACCATCAGACGAGTAGACTCATCCAATCCGAGCTCGCGCTTGAGATGTGGATCTCGCAAGGATGGATGGAACGTTTCAAGATCCACCCCTAACGGCTGCACATATACATTGCTCACGCCCATGCGCTCAAGCTTTTCGACCATGACCTTGCTCGGTGCCAGGACACGATCAAAGCTGCGGTACAGGCGCGCGATGTAGGTACTCATGTTGCTGCCGAACCAGGTGCCGAGCCGGTTACTGGCCAGAAGCGGAAGATCGGAGTGATAAAAACCGATAACGGGTACGTCCAGCCGGCGACCTGCGTCCAGTGCTGCCCAGGCCGTCATGTAAGGATCGCCCACTTCAATCAGATCAGGCTGCAGCTCGTGCAGTACGTTGCGCCACGGACCGCGTCGGACTGGAAAGCGGTAGCCCTTTCCAAAGGGTAGGGGGGGCGATGGAATCTCATAGATTCCGCCGTTTTGTCGATAGCTTTCTCCTGGAACAAGCACACTGTGCTGAACTCCAGGATAACGACGTAGACGGCGGTGTTTGGCATCAATATAGGTGCGCACACCGCCGCTGGCAGGTGCATAAAACATGGTCATATCAGCAATATGCACGATGGAGCTTCCTCCGTTCGGCTTCTTATAAGAACCGTCTGAAACCACCGACATGAGCATTGTGGGTAAAAAGGATAATGCAGGCTCATGCGTTCAGATGTTCTCTCCCTGTGCCCATGAATGGACCATTACAGTAAAAAGACGTTCGCTAAGACCTTGTTCTAGAGCGAAAGCTTTCGCTTCGTTAGCTAAAGAACAAATACGACAGGGTCTCCCTGCGGCGCTACCGCAGGGAGACCTGAGCCAGGAAATAGAACGCGACGTCTTTCGAAGCGCCAAATATCAGTACGCGCTGGCGTGATCCAGCGTGCTGATATCCTCGGCACTCAACTGAAGGCGGGTGGCCTCTGCCAACTCCTTGAGCTGGTCAAGCGAGGTGGCGCTGGCAATGGGGGCCGTGACGCTGGGACGTGCCATAAGCCAGGCAAGGGCCACACGAGCTGGGGTCGCATCATACTCCTCGGCCACTTCGTCCAGAGCCGACAGAATCGTAACGCCTCGCTCGGTCATGTATTTCTTCACGGAATCGCTGCGGGCACCCTTGATATCATCCTTGGTACGGTACTTGCCGGTCAGAAAGCCGCTGGCCAATGAGTAGTAGCTGATCACACCCAGTCCCAATTCCTGTACCACAGGCTCAAGATTCTTTTCATAGTCCTCGCGCTCGTAGAGGTTGTAGTGAGGCTGAAGACTTATATAACCCGGAATCCCAAGACGCTGGGCGATCTGATGCGCTTCGCGTAGGCGCTCGGCACTGTAGTTGGATGCGCCGATAGCGCGGACCTTGCCTTGCTCGACCAGTTTGGCCAAGGCCTGCAGGGTTTCTTCCAAAGGCGTATCAGAATCGTCGATATGGGCCTGATACAGGTCGATATGATCGGTTTGCAGGCGCTTGAGGGAGTCCTCTACGGCCCGCTGAATATACTCGGCGCGTAAACCTTTCTTACCGTCCCCCATATCCATACCGACCTTGGTAGCCAGAACGATCTGGTCGCGTTTACCGCTCTTCTTCAACCAGTTGCCAATGATGGTTTCCGACTCACCGCCCTGATTGCCGGGTACCCAACGCTCGTAGACGTCAGCCGTATCGATGAAGTTGAGCCCGTGGTCGACCAGCCCATCAAGTAGAGTGAACGACTTGGCTTCATCAAGCGTCCAGCCGAATACGTTCCCACCCAAGGCAAGTGGAGAAACGTGCAGGCCGGATTGACCGAGTTGACGTGTGCTCATGGTGTTCTCCTTTTAACGACGATAGGACCGTCCGCTGCCAAGCGGCGAACAGACCTCAAAGGAGGTGTGACTAGAGTGAGCAGGGATCGTTCTGGACGCGGGCGTAAGGAAGGAGGAGCGAAAGGTTGGGGCCCCGGTCATTGACCGGGGCCAAAGGCGTTACTGTGTCTGGGAAACGGCGCGGTTCAGGGCACTAAAGAGTGCGCGGAAGCTGGCGGTTGTCAGGTTTTCGTCGATGCCGATGCCATGCAACGGGCGGCCACCGTCCAGGCGAACCTCGATATAAGCCGCCGCCTTGGCATTGGCGCCTGCACCAATAGCGTGCTCATGATAATCCATGACTTCGATCTGGACCGGTAGAGCTGACACCAGCGCCTCCAGTGAGCCATTGCCGGTGCCTTGCCAATGCTGGGTTTCACCCTTGGCCATGACTTCAACGTTGACCGCGCTGATACCGTTCTCTTCCTGCAAACGGTGACGCTTGAGCTGGTAAGGCGAAACGGCCTTCAGATACTCGTTATCAAGCAAGTCGTAAATCTGCTGTGCCGTCATTTCCAGCCCCAGGCGATCGGTTTCCTTCTGAACGACCTGGCTGAATTCGATCTGCATCCGACGCGGCAAGGTAATGCCATATTCCTGCTCAAGCAGATAGGTGATACCACCCTTGCCGGACTGGCTGTTAACCCGGATGACCGCCTCGTAGCTGCGACCAATGTCGGCGGGGTCGATCGGCAGGTAGGGCACTTCCCATAGGGTGTCCGGCTTCTGCTGGACGAAACCTTTGCGGATGGCATCCTGGTGTGAGCCCGAAAACGCGGTGTGCACCAGATCACCCACGTAGGGATGGCGGGGATGAACCGGCAACTGATTGCATTCCTCGACCACCTTGCGTACGGCATCGATGTCGGAGAAATCCAGTTTGGGATCGACTCCCTGGGTATAAAGATTCAAAGCCAGTGTCACAAGGTCCACGTTGCCGGTGCGCTCGCCATTGCCGAACAGGCAGCCCTCGACACGATCAGCGCCTGCCATCAGGCCCAGCTCGCTGGCTGCAACGCCAGTACCGCGGTCGTTATGAGTATGGAGGCTGACAAGCACGCTGTCGCGACGATTGACATGACGGCAGAACCACTCGATCTGATCCGCATAGACATTTGGCGTGGCCGCCTCGATGGTGGCGGGCAGGTTGAGGATCAGGCGGTTCTGTGGGGTCGGCTGGAAAACGTCGATCACGGCATTGCATACTTCGACGGCAAAATCCGTTTCCGTGGAGCTGAATACCTCAGGTGAGTACTCGAAACGCCATTGCGTCTGCGGATTGGCATCAGCTAGGCGCTTGATGACACGACCAGCATTGACGGCAATCGCCTTGACGCCTTCCTTGTCCTGGTTGAAGACGATGCGACGGAAGCTGGGCGCGCAGGCATTGTAGTAGTGCACGATTGCCTGCTTGGCACCTTTCAACGACTCGAAGGTGCGCTCGATCAAGTCCTCCCGCGCCTGGGTCAATACCTGAATGGTAACGTCATTCGGAATGTGGCCGTTTTCGATCAGCTCACGGACAAAATCAAAATCGGTCTGCGAGGCTGATGGGAAGCCTACCTCGATTTCCTTTACGCCTACCTGCACCAGCGTCTTGAAGAAACGCATTTTCTTCTCGCTGTCCATTGGCTCGATCAGAGACTGGTTTCCATCACGCAGGTCCGAACTTAGCCAGATGGGCGCTTCGGTAATGGTCTTGGACGGCCAGGTGCGGTTGGGCAGGTCGATAGTGGGAAATGCACGGTATTTCTTGGACGGATCTTTGAGCATGGCCATGAGAATAATCCTTTAGTTCTTGTTTCTTTCCGCGACTGTAAGAGCGGCGCCATAGTTGAATTGCCGGTCATGGCGCTAGAAAGCACTGCGGCAAGTGAATTCGATGTGTGTCGAGTTCAGGGTCGCAGTCGCGGACTGACCAGACGCAGGCAGGCGTGTTGCCGTAGCAGGATGAGGGTATGTGAAGTAGTCATACCCTCAACACTAGTGAGGAATGCCTTGAATGGCAAGCATGTTTAAAAAATTGGTATAAATCATCGTAAGACGCTTTTTAAAGCAATAAAAATTTAAAAAATAGAGGTTTGTTGGATTATTTTTGATGCGCGTAAAGGGTGTCCGAGCGATGGTTCGGATGTCTGGTCGCCTGGGAATATCAAACATGCGACCATAAGGACTCACTGAGACTGGAAGCTGATACGTGATACCGCAGAGGCGCCCGCGACGTTTTGCCTGGCTTGGCTTGTTTGCCATGGCCATGGCCTTTGTCGCACCGGTGGTGTCCCAGGCTCTGGCAGCCCATCACGTCCACAGGCATGAGCATCATCACGATGGCATGACCCATTCTCTGGACAAGCAGCCCTCCGTATCGAATACCTTGCAGATTACACAGACGCCACACTGGGTGTATGTCTGGGAGAAATGCGGCTATTGCGATCTGTTGTTCAATAATCCGCCGCTTTCATCTGAATTCTTCATACGTCCGCCGCGCACACTGTATGACAGCCCGGTATACCTGGGCCTGGCTGCACGGGGATTTGCGCGGCTGCCCGTTTTTATAGGGGCCATGACCCGGGCGCCGCCTGCAGGTGTTTGAGCAACTCGATATTTTAGGTGCCTCGACGGCACGGTAATTCTGTTTTGTTCACGCTGGCGTCTGACGCCTGTAAGGTATTTTTATGCGTATTTTGTTGAGTCTTGTTGCTGCACTGCTTCTCACGCCCTATGCCATGGCACATGAGTATGAAACGGGTCAGCTGCATATTGATCATCCCTGGTCACGCGCTACGCCTCCCGGGGCGCCCACCGGAGCGGTTTACTTTGTCGTGCACAATCACGGTAAGCAGGCGGATCGGCTGTTAAGCGCTGATTCGCCTGTCGCGGCTAGTGCTGAACTGCACACCACTATCAACAAGGATGGGATGATGGGCATGCGCCATATGGAGCAGGGGGCCGAGATCGTGTCCGGTGCCGAGTTGCGCCTGGAGCCTCAGGGTAATCACCTGATGTTGGTCGGGCTCAAGCAGCCTCTGGTTGCAGGGCAGCGTTTTCCGCTGACGCTGCATTTCGAGAAGGCAGGTAATGTTGAAGTGCAGGTAGCTGTTCAGGATGACGCGCCTGACGCCCATGAGCATCATCATCAGCACTGATTCTTTTCCTTCGAGTCTGCCTGGATAGCCCTGATAGGGAGTTCAGGCGGGTTAAAGGAAATAGAAATAGGTCGAGTAGCCGTCAGCTCCATTGGCGTGTCGGCAAAGGGATCAGTGTGAAGGCAGTGACAAAAGAGGCATGACAATGCCTCTTTTGTCACTAAGTGAGGTGATCACCTGACGGTGAGCGCCTTCGTAGTCTTGGTAGACAACAGGTGCCGGTCAGGCTTCCTGTTCGTGAACGTCCTGCTCGGAATGAGCTTTTTGTTCAGCGATCTTCTGCACTTCCGCTTCGTAGACCTTGTCCATGACGCTGGGACGTTTCCGCCAGGGTTTACGGTCAGGAGTCGATTGAGCCGCGTATGTGGTGATTTCACCACCATAGATGTTTTGAAAGCGCTGGGCCTGGCGTTCCAGTTCGGCGCGAAGTTCTTCTTTCGTCACTTTATTTAAATCTTCACTATTTGTTGTAGTCAAGGCGGTTGATACAAGCTCAGGGCGAGCGTGTATTGCTACTGACCGCACGAGTCGATGGCCAAGTTGAAAAGATTACTGAACTGCCATCAGGCTAAGCCCTATTTATATAAGGCCTAAACGGTCTTGTCACCTATTCTTAATGTATTGCGTTATTTGTCAGCCTCAATGAATGGGGCCTTTCGAAACACTTTCCAAGTATGGAAACGCTCCGAAACAGGGCCTTCCCGTCTGATCATGCCTGAAAGTGGTGCACATCATCAGAGGAGGCAAGCGGTTAGAGCACGAGCTAGAGCCCTTGTTCCCTGATAGAAGGAGAGTTGGCATCATTTTTTCTTATCTATTTCACAAAGCATGGCGATGTGCCTGTAAGCCTTGACTCTTTATGCGCCCCGATGCGCCCGGGTAACGAAGCCTGAACACGTGTTTCACGACACCTGTTCGGGCTTTTTTTTGGAGCGAAAAAATGCACGGTAAGGTGGTATCGATTGGCGCTTTATTCTCTACCGACGGCACTTACCGGCGTATGGGCCGAAATGCGTTAGCGGGTGCAGAGCATGCCATTGCCGAGCTTAATGGAAGCGGTCACCTGGACTTTGAGCTTCGCCTGCATCATTTCAACCCCGAAGGTAGACCAGAGCGCTACAGTGAGGGGCTGGCTGAGCTGCATGCACGTGGAGTCCGACACATTTTCGGGCCTATCACTTCGGCCAGCCGTAAGGACATCATCCCTGATCTTGAGCAGCGCAACAGTCTGCTCTGGTTTCCATGCCCTTATGAAGGGTTCGAAAGCAGCGAAAACGTCTTATACCTCGGGGGCTGTCCTAACCAGACGTTGATTCCCCTGCTGCGTTTTGCCATCGAGGCATTTGGCGGCCGAGCCATGCTGATTGGCTCCAACTACGTATGGGGCTGGGAAAGCAACCGTATTGCCCGCGAGATCATGGAGGCAGCGGGTGGCGTCACTTGCGGTGAGAAGTATTTTCACTTAGGCATTACTGCGTTTGGCGAGGTGATCGAAAGTTTACTCACCAGTCGGCCAACGTTCGTACTGAACAACCTGGTTGGCGAATCTTCTTATGCCTTTTTGCAGCAGCTGGACCAGGTGTGCGTCGAGCGTGATATGCGCCTGCCGGTGCTCAGCTGCAACTTTACCGAAGGGGAGCTGGTCGAGCTCGGACGCATGCAGGCCTTGCGGCTGTTTTCCTGCGGACCTTACTTCGAGGCGGTGGACCCGATATTCAGCCTGCGTCAACGCCGTCGGCATGGGCCGCACCCTTATTCACACTATTACTCCTGTACCTACGCCGGAGTGTATCTGCTGGCGGAGGCCTGCCAGAGAGGCGGCAACGATACACCGGTCGAGGTATGCAAAGCCCTGTATGCCGCACCGGTGAAAACAGCGTTGGGCGACCTACAGGTATCGCCCCGCAATAACCACACCAGCCTACCGTGCTACATCGCCGAACTTGAAGACGAGCGCTTCGTGATCCGGCATGTCGAGCCCGCATTGTGTGAGGCGGACCCGTACCTGACGGCGACTGACCTCAGCGTATTTCGTACCCGGCGGCATGCCGTACCGTCCCGCCATTTGAGGATCGTCAAGTGACTCTGCTTAAGCGTCCCGATTTCGAGAATACCCGTTTGCTGCTGGTGGATTGTGATGAGCGCGCCCAGGCGAGTCTGCAAAAAAGCCTGCAGCGTCTGGGTGTTGCGGCGTCGGTCGTGGCGCAGGATGTCGAAACCGGCCTGAATGATGTATTGGCGCTGGTCGTGGAACTGGATCAGTTCGCCAGCCCCGTGCTGTTGGCCGAGGCGAATAGGCGCGCTCTGCCGATCATCGCACTGACCCAGCACGAGACGCTGTCACAAATTCAGCGTGCGCTAGAGTTAGGCGCAACTGCGATGTTGAACAAGCCCATCACGCAGGGCTCGGTTTACACCACGCTGATGATGGCCATCGGGCTGCGCGACCGGCTGCGTGATGAACAGCAGAAAGTCGTAGGTCTGCAAGACAAGGTGGACAGCCGCCCCCTCGTGGCTCAGGCGCTGGCCTGGCTGATGGTCGAGCTGGACGTCACGGAAACGCAGGCCTACGAGCGTATCCGTCACCTTTCGATGCAAACCAACCGGAGCCTGGAAGAGATCTGCCTGGATCTGACCCAGGCGCATCGGCAGGATGCAAGGGAGGCTCGCTCATGACGGGCGTAGCCACCTTGTATCGTCGGCCCTCCGTCGTAATCGCATTGCTGTTCATTGTGGCAATCGTGCTGCTGGCTGTACTGGCGCCCTGGGTGGCGCCCTACGATCCTTCCGAGCAGTTCATCGAGGGACTGACCCTGGAGGGCGCGCCGTTACCGCCGGATGCGACGTATCACCTGGGAACGGATCTGCTAGGCCGTGATCTGCTGTCGCGCCTGCTCTATGGCGCACGCACCTCCTTATTCATCGGCGTACTGGCCAATGGGATTGCCGTATTGATCGGCACGCTGGTCGGCCTTGCGGCGGGCTTCATACGCGGTTGGCTCGGAACGATTCTGATGCGGTTTACCGACCTTATGATGGCTTTTCCAGCGTTGCTGCTGGCCATCGCCTTGGCAGCCATCTTTCAGCCCAGCGTATGGATCGTGGCGTTGGTGATCGCCATGGTGAACTGGGTACAGATCGCCCGGGTGATCTACTCGGAAACCGTGGCCTTGTCAGCGCGGGATTTCGTTGAGGTCGAGCGTACCCTGGGCGCAAGCTCCATGCGCATTCTCTTCTCGCACCTATTACCGCATCTGGTCCCTACGATTCTGGTCTGGGCCACGCTGGGCATCTCCACCACCGTATTGCTGGAAGCTACGTTGTCGTTTCTGGGTGTGGGGGTTCAACCGCCAACACCCAGCTGGGGCAACATCATTTTTGAAAGTCAGACCTACTTTACGTCAGCGCCCTGGCTGGTGCTGTTTCCCGGGGCGGCCATCGTACTGCTGTCGCTGTCGTTCAATCTGGTCGGTGACGCGTTGCGCGATGCCCTTGATCCGACGCTGAAGGGGAGAGGCTGATGTTGACCTTCATGACCCGCCGAGTGGCGTACGCATTGCTGATCCTGCTAGGGGTTACGCTGATTACCTATCTGCTCCTGTTCATGCTGCCGGCCGATCCGGCGCGACAGATCGCCGGGCGCAGCGCGACACCCGAGGTGGTCGAGAACATTCGCCATCAGTTGGGGCTGGATCTACCGTTCTACCAGCAATACTTCAACTACCTGAAAGGGCTGTTACACGGCGACCTGGGGCGCTCCTTTATCCAGCGCTCGGAGGTCTCTGAGCTGATCGGCTCACGTCTTGTGCCTTCGCTGCAGCTCATGGGGATGGGCATCCTGTTCGAGCTGATCATCGGGATCGGCCTGGGCATTATCGCCGCGCTCAAGCGGGATTCGTTTGCCGACCGCCTGCTCATGGCCTTTTCCTTCATAGGCGTGTCGTCCCCCCAGTTCATCGCCGCCATGCTTTTTCTGTACTTCTTTGCCGTAAAGCTTGGCTGGTTTCCCATGGGGGGGTATGGCGAGTTTCACCACATTCTGTTGCCTGCTCTGACACTGGGGCTCCTGGGGAGCGGTTGGTACTCGCGGATGGTGCGGTCCTCCATGATCGAGGCCTTACATCAGGACTTTATTCGGACGGCGCGGGCCAAGGGGCTGAGTCGTCTGCGTGTGGTGTTCCGCCATGTGCTGCCTAACGCCATCGTTCCAATCATTCCGATGATCGGAATCGATATCGGCATTTTTATGGGTGGGCTGGTGGTCGTGGAGTCCGTGTTCGGCTGGCCTGGCATCGGTCAGCTCGCCTGGCAGGCCATTCAGCAAGTGGACATTCCCGTCATTGTTGGCGTTACGACCGTCTCGGCCGTGGCGATTGTCGTGGGCAATCTGCTGGCTGATCTGGTGATTCCGCTGGTTGATCCGCGTATCGATGTGAAAAAGCACTAACGACATCTAAAAAGAGGCAGGAGCATGAGAAGGAACGCTTTATCCCTGGCCATTGCGGCTACGCTGTTCGCTGGCAACCTGCTGGCGGCCGAACCCAAGACGGGCGGCGAGGCGGTCATCACCTATCAGAACGATGTGGCGACGCTGGATCCAGCTATTGGCTACGACTGGCAAAACTGGTCCATGATCAAAAGCCTGTTTGACAGGCTCGTCGACTACAAGCCCGGCACGACGGAGCTGATCCCGTCACTGGCCGAGCAGTACACCGTCTCTGATGACGGCACCGAGTACACCTTTACGCTGAAGAAAGGCGTCAAATTCCATAATGGTCGCGAGTTGAAGGCCAGCGACATGAAATATTCCCTGGAGCGGGCCGTCAACCCGAAAACCCAGAGTCCGGGCGCCGGATTTTTCTCGTCCATCCAGGGCTATGAAGACATGACCTCTGGCAAGAGCCAGACGCTGAGCGGGGTCACGACGCCTGATGAATACACCGTCAAGATAAAGCTGAATCAGCCTAACGCTACCTTCCTGCACATCATGGCGATCAACTTCGCCTCGGTCGTTCCGAAAGAGGCGGTCGAACAGTGGGGCGCTGACTTCGGCAAGCATCCGGTAGGTTCCGGTGCCTTCGAGCTGGCCGAGTGGAAACTCGGCCAGCAGCTGGTCTTCAAGAAGAACCCGAACTACTTCCATGCTGGCGTACCGTATCTGGATAGCATCAAATTCGAGATCGGCCAGGACCCGACGGTCTCCCTGATGCGTCTGCAAAAGGGTGAAGTGGACATTGCCGGGGATGGTGTGCCCCCCGCGCAATTCCTGCAATTCAAGAATAACCCGCAGCAGAAGGAGCTGATGGTCATCGGTGACCAGTTACAAACGGGATACCTCACGCTGAAGACCACGCTGCCTCCGTTCGACAAACTTGAGGTTCGAAAGGCCGTAAACATGGCGATCAGCAAGGACCGGATTGTGCGCATCATTAATGGTCGCGCCAAGCCGGCCAACCAGCCACTGCCGCCTGCCATGCCCGGGTATGACGCTGCGTTCAAGGGCTATGCTTACGATGTGGAGGGCGCCAAGAAGCTCCTGGCCGATGCAGGCTTTCCCAACGGTTTCGATACCGAGCTGTATGTGATGAATACCGACCCGCAGCCACGTATCGCCCAGTCCATCCAACAGGACCTGGCCAAGGTGGGTATTCGTGCACAGATCAAGTCCCTGGCGCAGGCCAACGTGATTGCGGCAGGTAGCGAGAAAGACAAGGCACCTATGGTGTGGTCGGGCGGTATGGCCTGGATCGCCGACTTCCCCGATCCATCAAATTTCTACGGCCCGATCCTGGGGTGCGAGGGGGCGGTAGCGGGTGGCTGGAACTGGGCCTTGTACTGCAACAAGGCGCTGGATGCCGAAGCGAAAAGGGCTGATTCGATGGCCAAACCCGAGCAGCAGGCCGAGCGGATTGCCTTATGGAAAAAGATCTTTACCGATGTCATGGCCGATGCGCCGTGGGTGCCGATCTTCAACGAGCAGCGCTTTACCGTGCGATCTGCTCGCATGGGAGGTGACGATGCGCTGTATGTCGACCCTGTCCACGTCCCTGTCAACTACGACTACATCTGGGTGAAGTGAATGTGCCAGAACTGCTTGGTTAAAACGATCCATAGCATCAACAGCCATTTTGGCTGGGACAACAGCTTCGAGCCAACGGCTCGGGTAGCGCCCGGAACCGAACTGGAGTTTCAGTGCCATGACTCCTCCAACGGCTACTTCAACGCACAGTCGGTCGCCGCCGATGTGTCCACGATGCCGTTCGACAAGATTAATCCGGTTACCGGGCCGATCTTTGTCGAAGGGGCCCAGCCAGGTGATGTGCTCAAGGTGACGATCGACAGCTTCAAGCCTTGCGGCTTTGGCTGGACCGCGAATATTCCAGGCTTTGGCCTGTTGGCCGATCAGTTCAAGGAACCGGCGTTGGCCTTGTGGCATTACGACAAGGAGAGCCTGGCACCTGCCGCGTTCGGTGCGTTTGGCAAAGTTCCGCTCAAGCCGTTCGCAGGCACCCTTGGCGTCGCTCCGGCTGCACCAGGACCGCATTCGATCGTACCGCCCCGTCGCGTGGGCGGCAACCTGGACATCCGCGACCTGGCCGCCGGCACTACCCTGTACCTGCCCGTGGAAGTAGAGGGGGCGTTGTTTTCAATAGGGGATACCCATGCAGCCCAAGGTGACGGTGAGGTCTGCGGGACGGCCATCGAGAGCGCCATGGACGTGGTGGTGAAGCTGGACCTTATCAAGTCCACTCCCTTGGCTGCGCCGCGCTTCAGTACGCCGGGGCCGGTGACCCGTCACCTGGATGCCATGGGCTACGAGGCCTTTACCGGTGTTGCGCCTGACCTGATGGACGCGGCCCGCCAGGCGGTGAGCAGCACGATCGACTGGCTCTGCCGTGAGCACGGCATGCCTGCCGAACAGGCCTACATGCTGTGCTCGGTCTGTGGTGATCTGCGAATCAGTGAAGTGGTGGACATGCCGAACTGGGTGGTCTCGTTCTACTTCCCCAAAGTAGTCTTCAACTGAGGTAATGCCATGACTGCCGAGACACCCCGGCCTTTGCTGTCGGTCGAGCACCTGTCCATCGAGTTTGGCAGCAGGCGCGTCGTGAATGACCTCAGCTTTGCCCTGCACAGTGGCAAGACCCTGTGTATCGCCGGAGAGTCCGGCAGTGGTAAATCCCTCACCTCGCTGGCCATCATGGGGTTGCTGCCCAAGATAGCGCGATTGCCCAGCGGCGTTATCCTTTTCGAGGGACAGAATCTGCTGGATCTGCCCGAGCGGCAGATGCAGGCGCTCCGGGGTAAGGACATCGGCATGATCTTTCAGGAGCCCATGACATCGCTCAACCCATTGATGACCGTTGGCCAGCAACTGGAGGAGACGGTACGTCGGCACGAGGCGGTGAGTCGTGGTCAGGCGCGGCAGCGTGCCCGTGAAATGCTCGACGCGGTGCGTGTACCCCAGGTGGAAAAGCGCCTTACGCAATATCCCCACGAGTTGTCCGGCGGGATGCGGCAACGGGTAATGATCGCCATGGCGATGCTCTGCCGTCCGCGGGTGCTGATTGCTGATGAGCCTACCACAGCCCTGGACGTCACCATTCAGGCCCAGATCCTTGAACTCATGCGCGAGTTACAGGGCGAGTTTGGCACCACGCTGTTAATGATCACCCATGACATGGGCGTGGTGGCGGAAATGGCCGATGAGGTCGTGGTGATGAATCAGGGCGTGATGGAGGAGCGGGCACCGGTACGCGAGCTTTTCAGGACGCCCAAGGCAGCGTATACGCAAAAGCTTCTGGCGGCCGTGCCGGTACTGGGAACAGCCGCCAAACCTGAATCGCGAGCAATGCAGCCAGTAGTGCTGGAGGTTCAAGACCTCACCGTGCGTTTTCCGCTGCGGGGCGGCTGGTTCGAGGAAGCTCGCAACGTTCACGCGGTGGAAAACGTAAGCCTCACTCTGCACCAGGGCGAAACCTTGGGAATCGTAGGGGAGAGCGGCTGCGGCAAGTCCACGACCGGCAGAGCGCTCATGAACATGCTGAGTTACCAGGGCAGCGTGAAGCTCATGGGGCGGGAGTTGAATGGGCTTGTCGGCAATGCGCTCAAGCCGGTGCGGCAAGATATCCAGATGATCTTTCAGGATCCGTACGCCTCCCTCAATCCGCGCAAGACAATCCTGGACCTCGTAGGCGAGCCTTTGCTTATTCATGGACAAGGCGATCTTGCGGCCCGTAAGAGGCGTGTCGCCCAATTACTGGATCAGGTTGGCTTACCGGCTGAGGCAATGGAGCGCTACCCGCATATGTTTTCGGGCGGACAGCGGCAGCGTATCTGTATTGCCCGTGCGCTGGCGCTCAACCCCAAGGTCATCATTGCGGATGAGTCCGTATCGGCGCTCGATGTGTCCGTACAAGCACAGGTGCTCGATCTGCTGGAGCGCTTGCAGAGGGAATATCAGCTGAGCTACGTCTTTATTTCCCACGACATGGCAGTGGTCGAGCGTATCTGTCATCGTGTGGCGGTCATGTTTTGCGGTCAGATCGTTGAAATCGGTCAGCGTGATCAGGTGCTTGGAAATCCGCAACATGCTTATACGCGGCGGCTATTGGCTGCTGTGCCCATGCCGGATGTGGATCACCGCAAGGACTTTAAAAGCCTGCTCAAGGAAGTCGAAACGCCTGACCCTATCAAGCCACGTGGTTATCAGGCTCCCTTGCAACGTTATCGCGCGGTAGATCTGGATCATTGGGTTGCGGTTTAAGTCTTTGATTGACCTGAGGTTGCTGCTCTGGTATCTGTACGCATATACAGTTATCTGGGTCATCAGGTATGTCGATTACCGTACTAGGGCGAAGCGAGCGGCTTCGCCATTTATTGCCCGAGGCGGACTCTCTGCGGATCAGCGGCTTTCAGTCTGCGGCGGGTCAATGGGAAGAAAACGCCATCTCGCTGGATAGGCTGGTGGGGTTGGGCGAGTCACCAATCTGGGTGGTGATGGTGGATGATGAAAGCCTGCTTGAGTTCAGGATCTATCCGGGAGATCGGCTAATTATCGATCGGGCAGTAGAATGCCGACCGGGGCATCTGGTTATCATGGATGTGAACGGCCAGTATGAAATACGCCGACTGACGCATGATAACCAGGGCGGTCGCCTGCTGTTGGGTGGGCATCGTCAGGCGCGCCCAATCAATTACGGTCGCGATGAGCCTCTGGATGCGTGTGGCGTCGTAACCTTTGTGCTTAGCTATGTGGCACAACCGGCAACGTAATCAGCGTCGGCGCTGCCGTTAATCCACTGCTTCAACGCGCCAGCCACTTTTCCAGTTCTGCCACATCGTTTCCGGCGCCGGCTGCCCGGTTTTCGGCCAGGCGCCAATAGAGTTGTGCCATGGCAAGGTACAGTGCCTCGCTGGGACGGTCTTTTTGCGCAAAGGCAGCGATCTCTTCCATTTCTGCTACCCAACGGTAGGCTTTGGGGTACATGTCGGGCAGTTTCTCGTTAGCCCACTCGTAAAGCATCGGCTGGCTGCATTTGAGTTCATCGCGCAATGCCTGGCCGGAACCACTGCGCTCGGCAGCCTGCACCATGGCAGCGATAAGGCCGGTCAGCCCCTTGGTAATACCGGCATAACTCATCTTAAGTCCTGACGCGGCACCGATGGGTGCTTCCAGTACCTTCACCGGAAGGCCATAGTCGTTGAGCTGGGCAAATCGCGCGGCATGCTCGCCTGAGGCATAGAACGAGGGGCACGTTCGTTCAGGCGAAGGAGGCGTGCCAAAGATGGCCGCATCGACGAAGGCGCATCCTGCATCGGTAAGGGTCTGACCGACCTGCTCGACGGTGGCTGGAGCAATAGCGTTACAGTCTACATAAACGGTCTTTTTCATGCGGCCCAGAATGGGGGCCAGCTCTTGCGCCAGCGGTAAGGCTTCGGACGGCGGCACAATGGAGAGTAGAATGTCGGCTTCACCCAGCTGTTCCTGTTCGACCTCCCGCAACCCTGCCGCTGCGGCGCGCTCGCGGGTAGCCACGCTGCGGCCAGCCAGGGTGGTGCAGACATCCAGGCCGTGATCGCGCAAATAGCGGCCCACAGCAGCGCCCATGGAGCCTGGGGCGATCAGGGCAACGGTCAGCGTCATGGTTCATCCTCGTGGGTTGTTGTTTTCATTCCTAGCTGATCGGCCAGATCCTGCAAGTCACTGGCAACCAGATCCCAGCCGTCGGCTGGCTGTTCGATCGGACCTTTTGGTCCTTTTTCCAGAGGGCGCTGAATAAAGGCCGTCCGCAGACCCAGCTCACTGGCTGCCTGAAGGTCATTGTTATGGGCCGCACACAGCATGACTCGTTCAGGTTCAAGGCCCAGCAGGGTGCAGGCGCCGAGGTAACATTCGGCATCAGGCTTGTAGTGATTGAACAGATCCGCGCCGAATACCATATCCCAGGGAAGGCCGGCGTGGCGTGCCATATTGACCAGCATGGCAACGTTGCCATTGGACAAGGCGCTGATGCTATAGCCCTGCTTGAGTCGAGTCAGACCGGGAACGGCATCCGGCCAGGGATTGAGGTGATGCCAGAGGCGATGAATCCAGTCCACTTCAGCCTTGGTCAGGCCAACCAGTCCGTATTGGGGCAGCAGTTCCTCAAGCGCCACACGGTGCAGGTCGTCAAGCGGCGTCCAGGGTAGCGTTCGCTCGCGAATCTCATCCATCAGCGGGCCGTAGGCCTCAGCTCGCCAGGCATCGACAAGGGCAGGCCAGTCGGCTTTAAGGCCGTTTTTCTCCCCAAAGGACTCAAGTGAGGCGATCAAACTACCCCGCCAGTCGACTACGGTGCCGAACACATCGAACAAAAGTGCGTGTACTGTCGTCTTCATTGCGAACTCATCGCCTGCGTAAGAAGTACCTACTGTCTTGACGGAAAGAGGTGCGGCGCAGTTCCCCAATCTGATTTAGGAAGACCATGAACCTTTGTGACTACACCCATTGGGTATTTGATATGGACGGTACCTTGACGGTTGCCGTGCATGATTTCGCAGCCATTCGGCGTGCCCTGGAGATACCACCTGAGGCCGATATCCTCCATTACCTGGCCGCCTTGCCCGAGGCGGACCGCAAGGCCAAGCATGCCTGGCTGCTTGAGCATGAGCGGGAGCTGGCTATGGGTTCCAAGCCTGCCCCGGGGGCGGTTGAGCTGATCAGGGCGTTATGCGCGCGCAACTGCCGGATCGGTATCCTGACCCGTAATGCTCAGGAGCTGGCCTACGTAACGCTGGAAGCTATTGGTATTGCGGAGTGTTTCAATCGGGCGGAAGTGCTTGGGCGAGACGAGGCGCCACCCAAGCCGCATCCAGGTGGGCTGCAGCATTTTATCGAGCGCTGGCAGGTGCAGCCGAGCGACGTGGTCATGGTCGGCGATCATCGAATTGATCTGGAGTGTGGCCGCGCAGCCGGTACGCGTACGGTATTGGTCAACGCACCGGAGAATACCTGGCCAGAGCTGGCTGATGATCATGCCGTGGACTGTTTCGCCCTGGCGCAGCGCATCGCGCCGGCTTGAGAGAGGGGTACCGATCCGATCGATCGGGTACCCGCCTTTGCAAGGTTATAAACGAGACGCTGTAAACGTATCGCAGCGCTCTACCGCACCATTGTCGAATCCGGTCCTGAACCAGCGGGCCCGTTGTTCGGAGGTGCCGTGGGTAAACGAGTCGGGAACGGCGCGCCCTTGAGCCTGCTCCTGGAGACGGTCGTCACCAATAGCATGGGCTGCGTTGATGGCTTCTTCAAGATCACCGGGCTCCAGCCAGTGTAGGCGTTTCTGGGCATGATTTGCCCAAACGCCAGCATAACAGTCGGCTTGCAGTTCCAGGCGAACGGATAACCCCTGCGCACCTTGGGCAGGCATGCCACGGCGCTCAGCAGCCTGCATTTTTTCCGTAGTGCCGACCAAGTCCTGCACGTGGTGACCGATTTCATGGGCAATGACATAGGCGCGGGCGAAATCCCCGGCTGCCGAGAAGCGGCGCTCCATCTCGTCGAAGAAGGAAAGATCCAGATAAACCTGCTGGTCAGCCGGACAATAGAACGGGCCGGTTGCGGCACTGGCGGAGCCGCAGGCCGATTGCACATGACCGTTGAAGAGAATCAGCTTGGGCTGTTGATAGTGTTCTCCATGGGCCGCAAAGATTTCGCCCCATGTGTCTTCGGTGTCGCCCAGGATGGCGCGGACAAAATCCACCTGTTTGGAGTTGGCGTCCGGCGCCTGGGTTTGCTGGGCTACCTGCGCTCCGCCGCCTGAACCTGTCACCATGCTCAGGACCTGGAGCGGGTCCTGGCCTGTCACCAGGCTGAACACCACGACCAGCAGAACCCCGCCAACACCGAGGCCACCGCCGATTTGCAGCCCACGGCCACCGCCACCGGTGGCCTGTTCAACGTTGTCGCTACGCCGCCCTTTACCCCAATCCATCTCATCGCCTCGCTTGAACGCTTTGTGGGTGAGACCACGGGCGTTTGGCAGAGTGCGCCAAAATGTTACGAAACGTGGTGACTCGAGCCCTCAGCCGTTTGGCGAGCTCGCAGTTCGACCACACATTCGGAGCGAGACAGCAGATGAACATGTCCACCTACCCGTACGGCACCTTGTTCATCTACAGAGACATCCATTTGGCTGGGGCGCCCGGTAAAGCTGCCCTGATGAATAACGAAGGGCTTTCCAGCGCTTTGGCAGCCGTGGCGGACCAGATAGGCCGCTGCTGCACCCGCTGCGCTACCTGTCGCAATGTCTTCTACCAAGCCGGCATTATCCCAGCTGCGACCTTCGCCACGTTCTACATCCAAGACATACACGAATGCCGCGCCAATATCGTGCAAACGCGCCTCCAGATCCTGCGCTACAATCCGCGCACGGCCCAGTTGGCTGCCTTTGACCGGCAGGATCAGATAGGGCAGCCCGGTACTGACAACCATAAGTGGGTAATCAGCATCAAGGTCCCTCAACCGTAGTGAAAAGGCGTGGGCAAACCACTGGCTCTGCGCCTGATCCAACTGGCATCCCCATTGGGCAAGGCCCTGATCCATCTCGGCGTAATAGCCTGTCGCGGCGCGGTGAGTCATCAGGGAGACCGTTTTTTCCGAAAGCTCGATCCGCCAGGTCTCCTGCTCGGCCTGCCCGTGCTGATGGTGGAGCAGGGCGGCAGCCCCAATTAGCGGATGGCCGGCAAAAGGCAGCTCTTCCTCTATCGTGAAAATACGTGCACCAAAGGTATTTGCCTGCGCCCGTGGCTCAAGAAAGATGGATTCATACTGGCGCAGCTCCTGGGTCAGTTTCTGCTGCGTACTGACAGGCAGGCCCGAGGCATCCGGGAAGATGGCTAGCCCATTACCCGCGAGCGGACGATTCGCAAAAACATCCACATGCCAGTAAACCAATGGCGACATAGGGGCTCCTAACAAGGGTTGGTGAGTCCACAAGGCTACGTGTACGCAACGGCTCATGCCAAGCCGGTAATCGGCGCGACTCATCTTTGTTTCATGCGGATGCCCGGCATCCCCATCGTGGAGAATATTCATGTTGAAAGGTACAGCGCTCATTGTTGGTGTGACAGGGATTTCCGGCTACAACCTGGCCAATGTGTTGATATCCAGTGGCTGGACGGTGTATGGCCTGGCTCGCAAGCCCTCAAACCAGGAAGGTGTCATTCCTGTGACCGGTGATCTGCTGGATGAGCAGTCGCTGACCGCCGCGTTGAAGGATCTCCCCATTACCCATGCCTTCTTCTGTACATGGACCCGCCGCGACACCGAGAAAGAGAATGTCGAGGCCAACGGTGCCATGATGCGCAACCTCTGCAAGGCGTTGGAAAACGCGCCTCTTCAGCATATGGCGCTGGTAACAGGAACCAAGCACTACCTGGGCCCATTCGAAAGCTATGGTCAGAATGCCGCCGAGACGCCATTCCGCGAGGAGCACCCGCGTCTGCCGGGCGAGAACTTTTATTACACGCTGGAAGACATCCTTTTTGAACATGCCGAGCGCCGCGGCTTCAGCTGGAGCGTGCACCGTTCTCACAGCATGATCGGCATGGCGCGTGGCAGTAATGCCATGAACATGGGCGTGACCCTGGCTATCTATGCAAGCATCTGCAAAGAGACCGGACGTCCCTTCGTATTCCCAGGCTCGAAGGTGCAATGGAATGGCCTGACGGATATCACCGATGCCGGCCTTTTGGCGCGCCAGATAGAGTGGGCAGCGTTGTCGCCCAGCGGGCAGAACCAGGCGCTCAATACCGTCAATGGCGATGTATTCCGCTGGCGCTGGATGTGGACACAGATCGCGGACTTTTTCGGGCTGGAGGCCGCGCCCTGCCCGGACGAGCGTCAACCGCTGGAAGAGCAGATGAAGGACATTGGACCGGTATGGGAGGAGATGGCGCGTCGCTATGAGCTCGTTGAGTCCGACGTAGGCAAGTTGGCTTCCTGGTGGCACAGCGATGCAGACCTGGGACGTGAAATCGAGTGCCTGAACGACATGACCAAGAGCCGAGATTTGGGCTTCCTGGGATACCACGACAGCCGAGCATCCTTCATCGACCTGTTCAATCGCCTGCGGGCCGAGCGGATCATTCCCTGACCGCTGGTCGCTGCACTTGCACCTCCCGAGTCTCCTGGTGCCAAACCCTAGACACACACATACAAGAGCCAGGAGGTGCCCGATGAACAAGAAACTCGCTATAGCAGCGTTGGCAGGTCTGCTTTCCACGTCTGCCTTTGCTCAAACCGGCCCGACCGATCCGACATCCCCGACCGAGCCGGTAACACCCGGCCCTAGCGTGAACAGCAATGATGTGACGCCAGGTGCCGACTCAGGCAGTTCACCCAACAATGGCAAAGGCGCGAGGACCACAACACCGGATGGCATGAATAACAGCACCGGTTCGAAGACAGGGCCTGACACCATGGATCATGGCACGCACCGTAGCCAGGGTAGCCATACCGGCACTGGGGCGGGTATGGGAATGGACAGCAACACTAACGGCACAGGTGCAGGCTCAACGCCGGGCATGGGGCCGGCTGCCAACACGGGCAAAAATCCCTGATGATAGCGTTGCGCCGATAAAGCCCGCCTGACGCGGGCTTTATCATAAGAGGGCTCAGGTGGTCAGGCGTATTGCCTCAAAGTGCTCGCTTGGGGACATGATCTGATCGTGTGCTGCGATCAAGGGCAGGTCGCGGCTACCCGGTGTAGTGCGGGCCACCAGGGCATAAAGCGTACTAACGGCATTGGCTACGGCTTCAGGCGTACTGACCCCACCCAGCAGATGCCCCAGCAGTACGGACGAAAACACATCGCCCATGCCATTAGGCAGTGGCTGCAGCTCAACGTAGGGGGTCTGTACCATCCATGCACTTCGAGCGGTCACCGCCAGTGTGCTGAGCTTGTCGAGTGGAAGATCCGGCGTTCGCAGACTCGTTATAACAATGGTGTCCGGGCCTGGGCATTCAGGCGTGCCGAGTAACTCGCGAGCGGCCTGGATAGCATGTTCTGTCGACGCCAGCGATGATCCATACAGCAGCTCGAACTCGTAATGGTTGGGTGTAATCAGGCTGGCCTGCTCAATGGCCCGTCGACGCAAAAACTCAGGAATCCCCGGTCGTACGAAGACGCCGCGGCCCACGTCGCCCATTACCGGGTCGCAAAGGTAGTGCACGCCCGGCTTGTTCTTTCGGATCTCCTGTACCACGGACAGGATAACCTCACCAATGGCGGCGTCGCCCAGATAGCCCGACAGGACCGCATCACAGCGCGCGAGAATGCCGCGTGCTCTCAGCCCGTCAAGCACATCATGGATATGCTCAGGGGGAAAGACCTGTCCCTTGAACTCGCCATACCCCGTATGGTTGGAAAACTGCACGGTGTTGACGACGACCGGTTGAATGCCGAGCAATTGTAGCGGCAGGGTTGCCGCCGCATTGCCCACATGGCCATAGGCAACATGGGACTGGATGGAAAGTACCAGAGGAGGAGAGCCGAGCGTCTCAGAAGCCATAGGGTTGCAGATCCTTATCCAATAAAGGAGGCGTTGTACTGTTTATGAAAGGGACATGGGCCGTTAGTGCCGTGACACCACTTCATCCTTGCCATCCGTTTTGAGCCCCAGCACTTCATAGGCGTCCTTCCGATTACCCATCTCCATACCGGGAGAACCCAGGGGCATGCCGGGTACGGCTACGCCAAGCAGTTCAGGGCGCTGGCGAAGAGTCAGAATGTCGTGGGCTGGTACGTGTCCTTCAACAAACTTTCCGTCGATCGCACCAGTATGGCAGGACGAAAATCGTGGCGGTACACCCAGCCGGGCCTTGAGTTCGCTCATGTTGGGCTCCATGTGATCGTGAACGGCAAAGCCGTTTGCCTCCAGATGCTTGATCCACTGGCTACAGCAGCCACAGTTGGGATCGCGGTATACGTCAATCGTCAAGGGTTCGGCTGCGTGAACTGTGCTGCCGAGCAAAGCGGCGAGTAGAACTAGGCGGCGCATGTAAAGGTCTCTTTCGGGTTGGCATACAGGCAGCATAAACTCACGGCCGCTCGAAGAGCAGGAGGCATTGGGTCTTTCGCTGTGCAAAGTGCTTCCACTTGTTAAGGACTGTTCAAAAGGCTCGTTGCTCTCTGGCTTTTTGAATGGATCTGTCTGGTTTGGCCCATGCGGCTACACCCCAAGGGAGAACAGGGGATGTTTTACACGCGTTTTGCTCGTGCGGTTCTGATCGTTCAGACACTGGTCTGGGCCGGTCTGGCGCTGGCCTATTGGTTCAGGCCCTATGAAATGACCAATGCCAGCGGAGTGCTGCTCATGGACTCCGCCTCGGTTACCGAAACCCAGGTCTTCTATGGCGGCCTGCAATTCGGTCTGGCATTGTTCACCGGCTTTGCAGTGTTCCGCCCTCAACTGGTACGGGCTGCCTTGCTGTTAATCGTCTTTTTGCAGTTGTCGACTGCCAGCGTTCGGCTTATTGGCGCCCTGTTGGCAGATGCGGGCGAGGCCAACTTCGACTGGTACAGCCAGCTTTACAAGATTGTCATCGCCATCCTGGCGATTGTAGCGCTGCGCCTTTTGGATCGCTGGAATCGCATGCTGGACGAGCGCTACGGAGATTACGAAGACGATTGAAACTCAGCTGGCGGAAGGCTGCGTTGCGGCCTGAGGGGCTGGTTGCAGCATCAGCCCTCCGGCCACGATCAGTCCGGCACCCGCCATCCAGAGTGCCGGGCCAAGCCCACCACTGAAATGGCTGCTGACAGCCGCCAGCAGAGGGCCCAATAGTTGGCCGCCTGCGAACGCAGCGGTTAGTAGACCGGCATTGCGGTGAGGCGTTTCTGGAGCCAGCTCACGGCTATGCTGCATCACCAGTTGCATGGAGGCCAGGAACGGTCCCCCACACAGCAGCACACCCAGAAACAGTGCGCTCATGCCGGGCAGCAGGCATAGCAAGACGCCAGCGGCCTGCAGCCACAGAGTCGCGATGAGCCAACGTCTTGTGGCACCGGGCCGCTGGCGACGAAAGCTGGCCAGCACCACACCCAGTGCGGCCGCCAAACCGAAGGCAGGCCAGAACAGATCAGCTACCCATTCGCCGTGGAAGCGCGCCGTAGCCATCTGGGAAAGAAATGTAGCCGGAACGATATAGCCCATGCCAACCAGGGCATAGGCGGCTGTCAGGCGGACCATGCGTGGCGAGATCGGCTTGGTTGATGTAACTGCATGAGCAGTAGTCGCCCGCGGCAGGGCTGGCAGTACAGCGATGGTCATTACCAGCGCCACCGCTGCATAGATCAGCCACAGGGTTGCCGAACCCTGGCCGTTCAGATTGGTGACCAGGGCCAGCAGGCCGCTCAGTACGATCCCTACGCCAGGACCAGCAAAGACCAGTGCGCCCAGTTTCGGCATGTTTGCCTGTGCCGCTACGCCCTGGCTGAGCCCGGTAACCATCACCAGCACCCAGGCACTGGCCAGGCCTGCGCCAAAGCGAAGCAGGGCATGGGGCCAGAACCCTTCGGCCCACACCGAGAGAAGGGTCAGCCCTACACATAACCACAGGCCGGCAACGAGCCGAAAGCGGGTCTGGCGAGCAAAGAAGGCGTCCAGCGCACCTACCAGATAACCCAGATAATTGGCAGCAGCCAGTAGGCCTGCGGCTGTCAGGTCTATCTGGCCTTCCGCAATCAAGTGTGGAAGCTGAGGCGTCAATGCGAAGCGGCCAATGCCCATCGCAACGGACAGAGCGACCAGGCAGGCAAGCAGGCGGTGCAGGGCGGTCATGAGTGGTCCCTATGTAGGTTCTTGATTGATGTATATAGGGTAGGGCTTGTTAAGTTTCTCTAAAACTGAATAAATAAGAATGGGTTGTTCACTTAAAGAGAATGGTTATGGAACTGGCTGAACTGCGCATTTTTCAGGCGGTGGCTGAAACAGGATCCATTGCCCGTGCAGCAGAGCTGTTAAATCGGGTGCCTTCCAATCTGTCGACGCGCCTGCGTCAGCTTGAAGACAAGCTGGGCGTGGATTTGTTTGAGCGCGAGCGTCAGCGGCTGCATTTGTCTCCGGCAGGTACGGTGCTGTTGGGATACAGCCAGCGATTATTCGCCTTGGCGGACGAGGCCCGAGCGGCCGTGCAGGATGGTGCACCGGCAGGCGCCTTTGTGTTGGGGTCGATGTACAGTACTGCCGCTATTCATCTTCCGGCCATGATTGCGGCCTACCATCAGCAGTATCCCAGTGTAGAGCTGCAACTGCAGACGGGTCCCAGCGGCGAGCTCATCGATGGATTGCTGCAAGGACGGCTGGATGCTGCGTTGGTTGACGGGCCTGCCCGGCATGACGGCCTGGAAGGCGTTCCGCTGTTCGAGGAGCCCATGGTGCTCGTGACCGGAGCTGATCATCCTCCGGTACATTCAGCAGCCGATGTGGCCGGGCGTCCTGTATTTACGTTCCGAACCGGTTGCTCTTACCGGTTGAGGCTGGAGGCCTGGTTTGCGGCGACAGGCGGTGCCATGGGGCCTATCATGGAAATCGAGTCCTATCACAGCATGCTGGCCTGCGTGATTGCCGGTGGCGTTGCCATGATGCCCAAGGCCATGCTGGATAGCTTGCCCGGGCGCGACCGCGTTGCGTGCCATCCGCTCGAGGCCCGTTTCGCCACGGCCACTACATGGCTCATGTGGCGCAAGGGACGCCAGGGTGCAAATCTCAAAGCGTGGATTGCCTTGCAGAGTGACGTGTCAAATGTGGCGGTTAAGTCTTTTGGTGCTTGAAATTCGTATGACGAATGCGAAACTGCACAGGCCGTGAACAAGAATAAAGGCGCGCTTTCTCATGCGCTTTGAAAAAAGGATTGAGAAAATCATATGATCAAAATCGCCATCGTCGGATTCGGCAAGATTGCCCAGGATCAACACCTGCCTGCCTTGCAAAAAAATCCTGACTATCAGCTCGTTGCTGTCGCCAGCCGTAATGCTTCTCTTGATGGCGTAGCTCACTACAAGACCCTTGAAGAGCTGCTCGACGCCGTGCCGGATTTGGACGCCGTCTCCCTCTGCGCACCGCCAGCCGTACGCTATGCACAGGCTCAACTGGCCCTTGCCCATGGCAAGCATGTATTTCTTGAAAAGCCGCCAGGGGCAACCCTCAGTGAGGTCGAGGCACTGTCGGAGCAGGCCAAGGCCGCGGGTAAGACCCTGTTTGCCAGCTGGCACTCCCGTTATGCTCAAGGAGTGGCACCGGCCAAAGCCTGGCTGGCCGACAAAACCATCAAAGCCGTGCAGGTCAACTGGAAAGAAGATGTACGCGTCTGGCACCCGGGGCAAACCTGGATTTGGGAGCCGGGTGGTATGGGCATTTTTGACCCGGCCATCAATGCCTTGTCCATCGTAACCGAAATTCTGCCCAGGCCGTTCTTTCTCAAACAGGCAGCGCTGCAGGTTCCAGAGAATTGCCAGACGCCGATTCGTGCGCAGCTGGAGTTCAATTATGAGCGCGGTGCAGCCATTCAGGCGGACCTGGACTTCCTGCAAACGGGGCCGCAGACATGGGACATTCATGTCGAGACCGATCAAGGCAAACTGACCCTGTCCAAGGGTGGCAGCCAACTCTACATTGACGATCAGCTTGAAAAAGAAGGTCCGGATGAAGAGTATCCCGGCCTGTATGCCCGCTTTGCCGAGCTGGTCAAAAGCGGTCAGTCCGATGTGGACGTCGCGCCGTTGCGGCATGTGGCGGATGCATTCATGTACGGCCGACGTGAGACCATCGAGCCGTTCCACGAAGATAAGCAGTGATAGTAGCCGGGCGGAGTAACCGCCCGGTCAAACCTTAGCGGCGCTCAAGCAGGACGCCGCTTTCCATGTGATGCGTCCAGGGAAATTGATCGAACAGGGCGCAATGCACAATACGGTGAGTATCCTGTAGCTGGGCGATGTTCTGAGCCAGCGTTTCCGGATTGCAGGAGATATAGAGGATACGGTCGAAGCGACGTGTTAGCTCGCAGGTGTCCGGGTCCATCCCCGCACGAGGCGGATCTACAAACACGCTTCCAAAGGCGTAGCTTTTAAGATCAACACCCGCCAAGCGACGGAACGGACGCACCTCATTGAGGGCCTGGGTCAGCTCTTCGGCAGACAGGCGCACGAGGGTCACGTTGTCGATGCCATTATCTGCCAAGTTTGCCAGTGCAGCATTCACCGATGACTTGCTGATCTCGGTGGCCAGTACCTTGCGAACGCGGGTAGACAGCGGCAGGGTGAAGTTACCGTTCCCACAGTACAGCTCAAGCAGATCATCGTCCCGCTCGCCAAGTACATCGTAGGCCCAGCCCAGCATCTTCTGATTCACCGTCCCATTGGGTTGAGTGAAGGCACCCTCTGGCTGGCGATAGTGATATTCGCGACCTGCAATAGTCAGCGTTTCGTTGACGTAATCCCGCCCGACCACGATCCGTTTGCCACGGGAACGCCCGACGATATTGACGTTCAGCTCGGCGGCCAGGCATTCCGCAGCAGTTTCCCAGGCATCGTCCAATGGCCGATGGTAGGCCAGGGTGATGAGCGCCTCCCCGGACAGAGTAGTCAGGAACTCCACCTGAAACAGCTTGAACGACAACGTCTCGCTCGCCTGCCAGGCAGCCTTAAGGCGTGGCATAAGCTCATTGATGAGCAGGCTTGCGATAGGGAAGTTTTCAATCAGGATAGGCGTGTGCTTGTCGCCCTGTTCGAACATGGCGTAGTGCCGTTCGCCTTCTTCACGCCATAGACGAAACTCGGCGCGCAGTCGGTAATTCGCAAGGGGCGAGTCGAATACTTCAGGTTCAGGTGCATCGAATGGAGCCAGCAGCTCGATGAGGCGATTCTTTTTCGCCATTAACTGCGTTGCGTAATCCGCAGGCTCGAAGGAGGGAACATTCATGGTCAGCTCAGTGAACGTAGTGGGCTTTTCAGCTAGGGTGGAGGCAAGGCTGCTATTCAGCCATTGCCATTAGTCTGAGAATTTTCTCGGGCCGAAACCATAGGGAAAAATCCTAGGGCAACGGCTTGTCGCTACGCATCGTCCAGACTGATCAGGCAGTACCACTGCCTCACAGCGTAAAAAAGGGTGGGCCAGGCCCACCCTCATGCTCAACATCAGGCGTTGAACCAGCCTAATTTGATGACGAAGAGAATGGATAGGATGACCAAGGCAATGTTCAGGTCACGTGTGCGACCCGACAATAGCTTGATAACTGTCCAGGAGATGAAGCCGAACGCGATGCCATTGGCAATGGAATACGTCAGTGGCATGGCCAGGGCCGTGATCAGAACGGGCGCGGCCGTGGTCAGATCATCCCATTCGATTTCGGCCAGCCCCGAGGCCATCAGGACAGCAATAAAGAACAGCGCCGGTGCAGTCGCAAAGGCTGGAACGCTGCCAGCCAGCGGTGCAAAAAACAGAGCCAGCAGGAACAGAACGGCTACTACGACTGCCGTCAGTCCTGTACGGCCGCCAGCGCTGACGCCTGCAGCCGACTCGATGTAACTGGTGGTCGTGGATGTACCCAGCAACGAGCCAAACATGGCCGCGCTGCTGTCCGCAATCAGGGCACGTCCCATCTTGGGCAAGTGACCGTCCGGGCCCATCAGCCCGGCGCGCTTGGCCACCCCGATCAACGTGCCGGAGTTATCGAACAGATCCACAAACAGAAAGGCGAAGATTACACTCACCAAACCGATATCCAGCGCGCCCTTGATGTCCAGCTGCAGGAAGGTAGGCGCCAGCGAGGGCGGCATGGATAGTACGCCGCCAAAGGGCGTAGCACCAATACCGATAGCCACGAGCGTGACGGCCAGAATACCGATAAGGACGGCACCTGTGACCCCACGGGCTTCCAGCGCCACGATCAGGAAGAAGCCCAGGACCGCCAGGATCGGACCGGGTTTCGTCAGATCACCCAGGCCTACCAGGGTGGCAGGGTTATCTACAACGATACCCGCACCTTGAAGGGCAATCAGTGCCAGGAACAGGCCAATACCAGCTGCAATTCCTGAGCGTAGCGCCAGCGGGATGCTGTTGATGATCCATTCGCGGATGCGAAAGACCGACAGGATGAAAAACATCAGTGCAGACAGGAATACCGCCCCCAGTGCTGCCTGCCAGGTATGCCCCATGTGAAGCACGACGGTATAGGTAAAGAAGGCGTTGAGGCCCATCCCTGGCGCCAGGGCGATGGGATAGTTGGCAATCATGCCCATGATGGCCGAGCCAATGGCGGCTGCCAGGCAGGTCGCAACAAATACCGCGCCTTTATCCATGCCGGTCTCGCCGAGGATGCTCGGGTTGACGAACAGGATATAGGCCATGGCTAGAAAGGTCGTAACCCCTGCCAGCAGTTCCGTACGCACATTCGTGCCATGGGCCTTGAGTTGGAAGAGTTTTTCCAGCATGGGAAAAGGCTCCGAATAAGTTGAAGTCAGCGAAGGGCGCGCATGATAGCAGGTCCCCAAGCCGATGTTTCCGTTCATAATCTTTCTGAAAGCGATAAGCAGACGAAGCCGCACTGGCGTGAACGCTTGATAATCATTATCATTTCACGAAATTTTGACATTTGTGAAAATAACGTGAAAAAGGGCTCGTCATGCGAGAAAGAGATACTTCGGTAATCGGCCTTCCCTACAAGACGTCCATTGGCTTGGCCCTGGCGTCCTTATCGGGGCTGACTTATGGACAAACCGCAGAGCAGGCGCCGCAGGAGCTGGACAGTCTGACCGTCACAGCTGATGCTGAAGGGGAGTACCAGACGCAAACGCTGTCCTCCGACAAGTACACGCAACCCTTGCGTGACGTCCCACAAAGCATCACGGTCGTGCCGCAGGCGGTTATCGAGCAGCAGAACGCCCAAACGCTTGAGCAGGTGCTCTCCAATGTGCCTGGTATTACGTTCAGCTCCGGTGAAGGCGCAGGTGGCGTAGGGGACAGCATCAATATCCGCGGCTTCAATAGCGGCAACTACGGTGGGTCGAACGTCTATCTGGATGGCGTGCGTGACTCTGCCTTTTACACCCGCTCCGAAATGTTCAATACCGAGCAGGTTGAAGTCGTCAAGGGCTCCAGCTCCTCGGCCTGGGGCGCGGGTGTCATTGGGGGCGCGATCAACATGGTCACCAAGACCCCCAGCCTTCATGAGTTCAACCGCGTAACGGCGGGTGTAGGGACCGCAGATTACAAGCGTCTTACCCTAGATACCAACCATGTACTCGACGAGGAGAACGGCACTGCGTTCCGGTTGAATCTGGTTGGGCATGAGTCAGGTATCAACGGGCGTGACTGGATCGAGCGGGATCGGTGGGGGATTGCACCTTCGCTTGCTTTTGGTCTCAATACCGACACGCGCAATATCTTCACGTATGAACATCTGGAAGACACCGGTAATTACGATTACGGAATTCCAACGCTACACGACGGAAAGAACCCCCGGCAGAGTGGCGGCCACCCAAGCCGGGTTCCGGGCGTCAAGTGGGATGGATATTTTGGCTACCGCAACCTGGATAAGGAAGACAACCGCATCGATCGCGCGACCTGGCGATTCGAGCATGACATCAACAGCAACGTCTCCTTCAGTAACCAGCTCTCGTTCAACCAGCTCCAGCGTAGTTACGTGGTAACGACTCCAGGAGGCGACCTATCGCTTCAAGCTGGCGGAAATGGCTCCCTGCGTCGTTTGCGCGGTCCGGCGCGGCATACCGACAACCAGACACTGAGTGACCAGGCGAACGTGACTTGGCGCTTCGATACCGCGGGTATCGAGCATACTCTGGTCACAGGCCTGGAATACACGCGGGAAGACCTTCGGTACAAGACGGGCAGCCTGCGCTATGGTGCCCAGGGCAACATCTTTGCCGTTGATCCGGCCAACCCGCCGTCCAAGTTCGTTGGTTCTCGTGAGATCGCCTACACCGGCGAGATCAACGCCGAGTCGGAAACCAAAGCCTATTACCTGATTGATACCCTGAAGTTCTCACCGCAATGGCAGTTGGATGTCTCGGCCCGTCAGGATCACTGGAAGGCACGTACCACACGTGACCGCACTCGCACCCTGAACACGACTACCGGTACGCTGAGCAACTGGACGGACGCAGCAAACGTCAGCCAGAAGGAAAAGCTTTTCAGCTACCGTGGCGCCCTGAGCTACAAGCCCGTGGATAACGGGACGTTCTACGTCAGCTATGGCAATGCCAAGCAGCCCGGTTCTATTCAGATCGCCACAACTGGAAGCCTGGGAGAGGAGGGGCTTTCACCTACCAAGGGCAAGACGTATGAGGTAGGGACCAAGTGGGATCTGATGCACGAGCGACTGTCACTGACGGCTGCCCTGTTCCGTACGGATCTGGAAAGCACGCAATATGACAGTGACGACGAGCTGGGTAATGCTTTCAGCTCAAAATATCGCGTTGATGGTCTTGAGCTGGGTGCTTCCGGCAACATCACGGACAAGTGGTCGGTGTTCGGTGGATACGCGTATATGAAGAGCAAGATCCGCAGCTACAGCTCGGTTAACAGTAGCACCGACTTTGCCAACCCCAACGCCAGTGAGGAGGGAATTTCGCTGCCCAACACGCCGCGCCATTCAGCCAGCCTCTGGACCAGCTATGCTCTGCCGCATGACGTGACGGTCAGCTATGGCGTCAACTATGTAGGGGAGCGCTACATTGCCTTGGGCCGTGCGCAGGCGATTACCAGCGAACAGCGTGTAAAGGTGCCGGATTATGTGGTGCACAATGCGGCGGTGGACTGGCAGGCGACCTCTGATCTGGCCCTGCGCCTCAATATCGTCAACCTATTCGACAAGCACTACTGGCGTCAGTACAACGGCCGTGGCTTCGGTGTTCCAGGTGAAGGACGCGGTGCTCAGTTAACAGCCGAGTACAGCTTTTGACAGGGCGGCACTCCTCGTTGGGCACTGACTCCCTGCTGCGTTACGGGCTGGAGGATCCGCGGCGACTTGCTCGGTTCCTCCTGCAGGGGGCCGAACGTGGTTTGCCCGAGGCGCAGGCGCGTCTCGGGCAGATCCTGCTTGATGGTAACGGCATTCAGCGCGACCAGGCGTTGGCGTTGCGGTGGTTCCGTATTGCAGCCCACCATGGTCATGCGGATGCTATGAACATGGTGGGGCGTTGTCTGGAAAATGGCTGGGGGACGGCTGTAGATCTGGCAGCTGCCGCACGGGCGTATGCCCAAGCCGCGCAGCTTGGGCTCGACTGGGGATTCTACAATTATGCCAACTTGCTGGCGCAGGGGCGTGGTGTACCCAGGGATCGCGCCGCCGCATTGGAGCTGTACCGCCAGGCAGCCAGACAAGGCCACGCCAAATCAATGAACCTGGTAGGACGCTTTTATGAAGAAGGCTGGGGCGTACCCGTGGACATGGAAGAGGCTGCACGCTGGTATCTGTCTGCCGCACAGGCTGGCGACTTTCGAGGACAGTGCAGTCATGCAGCCCTACTGACCCGACAGGGGCGGGTGGATGAAGCGGTATCGTGGCTAAGGCAGGCCATGCGAACGGCCACACCCGGCTTTCTACAAAAAATAGCCGAGGCACTGGCGGTCTCCGACAGTGAGCCATTGCGTGCGCTGGCAGCTGAAATCAATAGCCGCTACGCCCGAATGCAAGAACCCTTGCCAGCGATGTCTTCCGGCAAGGAAGGCTTTTCATCATCACTTTCGCTGTGCCCTGACACCTAAAGGAAACGTTTATGCTCGTACATATCCCCGGCGTATTTTCGCCCGAAGAGGCATGTGACATCGAACATGTGTTGCGGCAGGCGAAATGGGGAGACGGAAAGGTAACGGCAGGTCATCAGTCCGCCAGAGCCAAGCACAATATTCAATTACCCGAGGATGACCCGGTCTCTATCGAGCTGGGCAATCAGATCGTTCAGCGTCTAAGCCACCATCCTGTTTTCGTGTCGGCAGTCTTGCCACGAAAGGTGTTTCCTCCGTTGTTCAACTGTTATAGAGAAGGCGGGTCTTTCGGATTTCATATCGATAACGCCATCCGCGCATTGAAAGGGCATCCTGAGCGGGTCCGTACGGATGTCTCTGCGACACTTTTCTTCTCTTCGCCCGATACCTACGATGGCGGTGAGCTGATTATTCAGGACACCTATGGCGAGCAGCAGGTCAAGCTTCCTGCAGGTGACATGGTCATCTATCCTGCTACGAGTCTTCATCGGGTTGCGCCGGTGTCACGCGGCGCACGTATCGCCAGTTTTTTCTGGACTCAAAGCCTAGTGCGTGATGATGGTCATCGCCGCTTGTTGTATGACCTGGATCAGGCCATACAGCGTCTTACCCGCGATGTGCCTGATCACGAGGCCCTGCTTGCACTGACCGGAACCTATCACAACCTGCTCCGGCAATGGGCTGACGTCTAACGCCTGTTCAGCGGACGTGGCGTGGTTGATGTCCCGTAACGGCATCCCCTGCATTGCGGGCCAGTCCAAGGCTGTCTATCACGCTTAACAAGCCTATTATGCCAATGACGATGAAGGCCGTGTGGAAATCGGTAAGCTGCGCTGTGGCATGATCGTTCCACTCCATGGAGGCCCTGAGCGCCAATGCGCCAATAGCCACACCAATACCGGTCGAGAGTTGAAATACCGTACTGAACAGGGTGGAGGCGTCGCTCATCCTGGGCTTGGGGACGTCGGCAAAGGTAAGTGTATTGTTGGCGGTAAATTGCAGTGAGCGTGCCATGCCGCTTACGAATAGCAGAATCAAAATAGCGGGCAGGGGCCAGCGCTCGGACAGCAGAGCGCAGAGCAGAAGCGTCACGGCGCAAACCAGACCGTTGACGATCAGGGTTCGCCGCAGACCGAACAGACGCATGACCGGTGTGGTAAACACCTTCATGAACAGGTTTCCGGCAAACAGCGCTAGTAGAATCAGACCAGCATGAAACGCATTGAAGCCAAAGCACAGCTGGAACATCAATGGCAGTAGAAAGGGTGCGGTGTTGATGCTGATACGAAACAGAGTGCCGCCATACAGCGACACGCGGTAGGTCTGAATACCGAGGTTCGAAAGGTCGATCAGTGGGTGTTCTTGCTGGCGCATATGCCAGACGGCCAATCCACCCAGCATGAGACCTGCCAATATCCATACCAGATTACTACCCAGCGTATCGTGACCTTGACCGATTTGCTCCATGCCGAACATAAGCGTAAGGCAGGCACCGCTTACTAATAGAAAGCCAAACCAATCAAGTGGTGCCCGGCGCGTTTCGGTGCCGGTCGGAATCATTCGCATGGCCAGAATAAGAGCAATCAGCCCCAGGGGCAGGTTAAGGTAGAAAATCCAGCGCCAAGACGTATAGGTAGTAATCAGTCCACCTAGCGGAGGGCCTAGTACAGGTGCGATCAAGCCAGGCCAGGTAATAAAGGCAATGGCTCTGACCAGATCCTTCTTTTCAGTGATGCGCAACACTACCAGACGGCCTACGGGCACCATCATGGCACCGCCAATGCCTTGCAACACCCGGGCGGCAATGAATTGCTCAAGTGTCTGAGCAATGCCGCATAGCAGCGAGGCCAGTGTGAAGAAGCCTATAGCGCTCGCAAAGACACGGCGGGCACCAAAGCGGTCCGCAATCCATCCGCTGATAGGAATGAACACAGCAAGCGCCAGAATGTAGGCACTGATCCCAACGTTAAGATCGACAGCCGAACGCCGAAAGGACTCTCCCATTTGTGGAAGTGCTGTTGCGATCACAGTAGCGTCCAGGTTTTCCATGAAAAAGGTGGCAGCTACCAGCAGGGCTACAGAAGTCGACTGGCGTTTGGAATAAGACATGAGAGAGACATCAGGAAGTGGATCAACAGCATCCTACAGATATCGTTAAGGGTGGGGTATAGCCAATAAGGTTGGAAAAGAAGAGAAAATGGTTATTTTCAGCGAAGCGGCTGATAAGTGTTAATGAAATTCCGAGAAAATATAGCTATCTGCTTGATTTCAAATGCCTCTTTTTCGGTTTGTTTGCTCGTTCAGTCAACTGGGGTTGCCAGGAGGGCTGGAGGCCGCGCCATTGCTGAGGTTTTGCCCTTCAAAAACAGGTGCATTTGGTCGGGTTTTGATTTGTCAAGGAGGAGTTTTGAGTTACTGTATGCGTGTACAGTATCAAGGGTGTTCGTAATGCAGAATGATCTTTTCCACTCTGATGAAATCCTGCTTGAACTGAACCTGCGCCAGGAAAATGAACTGCTGCGTAAAGAGCTTGAGCAGCAGAAGCACACTATCGAAGGACTGAACGAGTCATACGCTGAGGCGCTGGCACGTATCGAGCAACTTCAGGCGCGTCTGGGGCTATGGTCGCCCAGCTTGCGTGGTCGTAAAACATCCAGAACGCTGCATCAAGCTGGCGTTTAAGTGACCTTGTAACCTACAGGGTCACCATAAATAACCAACCTACCTGTTGAGCTGGGGCGTCACGGCAGAGCCTGCGACGCCTTTTCTCTTAAAGCAAAGTAATACCAGCCTAAAATATTAAGGCACAATGATATTCACAAACTTTGCTTATGACAGGTGAGCAGGAAGGAGTATGTCGTTGCAGTGGGCCGATTTATCTTGCGAGTAGTACAAACAAGGCTCAACTTTTGCCGGGCGCTCTGGAATGCCGAGTTTAGCTGCACTATCAATGTCATCGATCAATCCTATTCCCGCTGATCTCCTCAACGAAGGTAACAAACTGAACCGTTTGTTGTTTTTAGAACCTATGCTTTGCACTAAGGTATGCGTGTCTGACAGCAGGAGGTTCCATGATTCGCGCTTTGCTTGCCGTTGCGGACGGTAATGAGGATATCGAAACCGTTACGCTGATCGATGTACTGCGTCGTGCTGGCATCGAGGTACTGGTAACCAGTATCGAGGCGCGTCGCCAGATTACGCTGGCCAGAGGTACCCGCTTGATGAGCGATGTGACCTTACTGGAAGTGCAGGCCATGAGCTTTGATCTTATTGTCTTGCCTGGTGGCATGCCAGGCGCTCAACGGTTGGCCGACTGCACGGCGCTGCGCCATTTCATGCGACGGCATGTAGAACAGGGCAGACTCTACGGAGCGATTTGCGCTGCGCCTGCTGTCATTCTCGAACCCTGGGGGTTGGTCAAGGGTAAGCGTATAACCTGCTACCCAAGCTTTATCGAGCAACTCGAGCAAGGGCAATATGTCAACGAGCCCGTCGTAGTGGATGGCCGTTGTGTCACTAGCCAAGGCCCCGGTACAGCCCAGCTGTTTGCTCTTGAACTGGTCAATCAGCTTGTGGGTAAGGAACAGCGCGACACCGTTGCAGAGGCGTTGCTGACACCCTTTTGATAGCACGTTCCGTGCGCCGTCGTGGGTCAACGGCGCACCTAGGCAGTGCCATCGGAAGCCGCACCTTGCCGGCCAATTGATGGCGTAAGTGTCTGATCATTGGCCGGCTCCGAAAGCGCTTTCATCACCGAAATTCCTTGGCCTGCGTCAATGGCCAGCCCAAACCGTATGGTGTCGATTACGCGCTGAACCCTTGCCGGGTCTGCCAGTTGTTCCGCTGTGATGATTCGGCGGATTTTCGAGCCTTTCTGGTCGGTCAGTACCAGCGTGACGCTGCCTTCCAGATTTTCGATCAGAAAATTGATACTGAAATCCGCCTCGAACGCTTGTGCAATGGATTGCAAGGGACTCATTGCCATAGTGCTTTTCCTCACTGCCTTCACGTACCGCTCAAACACCATGAAGGCTGTGCAAAAACCGAGCCTTCAGGCGAAGCCTTTTATATCTGTAGTGAATAACGGTTTCTGGTAGAGCATCGCACTGAGTCCTCCATCACATCTTGCCATGGGTTTGTGCTGAACCCTTGACGGAAGCTTTCAGTCGTATTCCTGAAATAGACATCCAATCGATGCTTTTCATGAAAAAAAGAGTGACTTCAGATCACTCCCCTTTACAACCGTGAGGCCTTTATGAATGCGACTCCTGCTCGCCAGCTTCGGCCCGACGCCGGTGCTGATACCCATACGATTTCCCTGATCATCAACGGTAAACAGCATGAGCTGGCCGTCGAGCCGTGGACGACATTGCTTGATCTGCTACGCGAACACCTGGACATGACCGGTACGAAGAAAGGATGCGACCATGGACAGTGTGGTGCCTGTACCGTGTTGGTCAACGGAACCCGCATCAACTCCTGCCTGAGTCTGGCCGTCATGCAGGACGGCGCTGAAATCACAACTATCGAAGGCCTGGCCAACGGCGATGAGTTACATCCCATGCAGGCAGCCTTCGTTGAGCAAGATGCCTTCCAGTGCGGTTATTGCACACCGGGGCAGATCTGTTCTGCCATTGGCATGATCAAGGAAGGCAAGGCGCAGACGCGTGATGAGATTCGTGAGCAAATGAGCGGAAACCTGTGCCGTTGCGGTGCTTACAACAACATTCTGGCGGCTATCGAGCAGGCCATGCCTGCCTGCAAGGGAGGGCCACGGGAATGAATCGCTTCAGTTATTCAAAACCCCAGCAAGTCACCGATGCCATCCAGCAGTTAAGTGACACGGGGCGGTTCATCGCCGGTGGGACCAACCTGCTCGACCTGATGAAGGAAAACGTGGCACGCCCCGACCAGCTGGTCGATATCAATGCGTTGCCCTTGCGCGAGATCGAAACGACGCAGGCCGGAGGCTTGCATATCGGGGCATTGGTCAAGAACTCGACGGTTGCCTACCATCCTGATGTCGAGCGGGTGTATCCCTTACTTTCTCAAGCCATTCTGGCGGGTGCCTCGGCCCAGCTGCGCAACATGGCGTCCACCGGGGGCAATCTGCTCCAGCGCACGCGTTGTTATTACTTCTATGATATCGGCACGCCCTGCAATAAGCGCGAGCCGGGCTCAGGCTGCGGGGCGCTCAATGGCCAGAACCGCATCCATGCCGTTCTGGGGCACAGCGATCAGTGTATCGCCGTCCATCCATCCGACATGGCCGTTGCGTTGGCTGCGTTGGAGGCCTCGGTTCATGTGTCAGGGCCTGAGGGTGACCGCGTGATTCCGATGAGCGAGTTTCACCGTTTGCCTGGTGATACACCGCATCTGGACACCAATCTGGGGCAGCATGAACTCATTACTGCTGTTGAGCTGCCTCCCAGAGGATTTGCCGAGAACTACGCCTACGTCAAGATCCGTGACCGAGCGTCCTATGCTTTTGCGCTTGTCTCGGTTGCAGCGGCGCTGGAACTCAACGGCGACAACGTAGGTACAGCCCGTATTGCCTTGGGAGGTGTGGCCCATAAACCCTGGCGTAAACCTGAGGCTGAAGCATTGCTGGCAGGCAAGCCGGCTACCGAAGAGAACTTTCGGGCAGCTGCAGAATTGCTCATGCAGGGAGCCCAGGGGTTCGAGCACAACAGCTTCAAGATCGAATTGGCCAAGCGCGCCATTGTGCGTGCCTTGAGCGAGGCTGCTTCAGGAGTAAATGCCAAATGACAGCTTATCTAGGAAAGGCCGTTTCTCGGGTCGATGGGCCACTCAAGGTAACTGGCAAAGCCCTTTATGCCGGTGAGTTCGGTACAGCCGACCTCTGCACCGGCTATGTCGTCAACAGCTCGGTAGCCAAGGGCCGCATCCTGAGCATCGATACCCAGGCAGCGCTCAATGTTCCGGGTGTTCTGGATGTCATTACCCATGAAAACCGTCCCGAGGTGGCATCGTATAACGAAAGCTACACCGATATGGACGCCGCAGATGGCAAGCACTTTCGTCCTCTCTATAACGACCGAGTCCTGTTCAACATGCAGCCGGTTGCGCTGGTGGTGGCAGAAAGCTTCGAAACTGCTCGCTATGCGGCTTCGCTGATTCGAGTGGATTACGAAGCCGAGCCGCATCAGGCTGACATCTACGCTCAGCGTGGCAATGCCCATAAGGCGCCTACGCCCATGCCGCCAGATCGCGGCGATGCCGATAGCGCCTGGGCGAGTGCACCAGTGAAGATCGAGGCGGAATACCATTCGGCCGCCGAGTTTCATAATCCGATGGAGATGCATGCCTCTACGGTCATTTACAACACGGATGGCAAGTTGACCGTCCATGACAAGACGCAGGGCGTACAGAACAGCGCTCAGTTCATTTCCAACATCTTCGGCCTGCCTGATGGAGATGTACGTGTCGTAACACCCTTTGTGGGTGGCGCCTTTGGTTCTGGTTTGCGTCCACAGTATCAACTGGTACTGGCGACCATGGCGGCGCTTAAGCTCAAGCGTTCCGTTCGTGTAGTGCTGTCCCGCGAGCAAATGTTCTCGTTCGGTCATCGCCCGGAAACCATCCAGCATTTCCGGCTGGCGTGTGATCAGGAAGGCAAGCTGGTTTCGACTATCCACGAAGTAGTAGGCGAGACTTCAAGCTTTGAGGACTTCACTGAGATGGTCGTGGTCTGGTCCGCTTCGCTCTATGGATGCCCCAATGTGCGGCTGGATTACAAGCTGGCTCCCCTTGACCTCTATACACCGCTGGATATGCGTGCACCGGGCGCTGTGCTAGGTGTCTATGGCCTTGAATCCGCGATGGACGAGCTGGCCTACGCGGCCAACATTGATCCATTGGAGTTTCGTATCCGCAACTTCACGGATGTCGATCCTGCCTCCAACAAGCCTTACTCAAGCAAGGAGTTGCTCGAATGCTACCGCCAGGGTGCCGAACGGTTTGGCTGGTCCAAGCGTAGTCACGAACCACGCTCAATGCGCGATGGCAAGCAGCTGGTAGGGTGGGGGATGGCAACCGGTGTCTGGGAGGCCATGCAGAATCCCGCCAGTGCCAAGGCAGTGATCAACATCGACGGTAGCTTGGTCGTCTCCAGCGCTACAGCTGATATCGGTACGGGTACCTATACCGTCATGACCCAGATCGCAGCGGAACTCTTCGGCCTGCCTCTGGAAAAGGTCACATTCAAATTGGGCGACTCGACTTTGCCCAAGGCGCCCCTGGAAGGTGGATCGTTTACCGTTTCTTCTGTTGGCTCCGCCGTTAAGCAGGCATGCGAAACCCTTCAACAGCAACTGCTCGATCAAGCCAAGGAAGAGGATCAATCGCCCTTCAGCAACCTTGAGTTGACCGACGTCGTTTTCGAAAATGGTGAAATTTGCATCAAGGCCGCACCTGCCGAGCGAATCAAGATCACCGATCTCTTGAAAAAGGGGGGGACGCCAAGCATGGAGGCTTCCGCCAGTGCCTCGCCTAAGAAGGAGCGGGACGATTACACAACGGCTACCCACTCTGCAGTGTTTGTGGAGGTCAAGGTTGACGAAGACTTCGGTACGATTCAGGTCAGCCGGATGGTCAGTGCCATTGCAGCGGGGCGCGTCTTGAGTCTCAAGCCAGGACGAAACCAGATCCTGGGCGGAATGGTCTGGGGGATTGGCATGGCCATGCAGGAAGAGGGGATGCTTGATAAGGATCTGGCTCGCTGGATGAACCACAACATTGCCGAATACCATTTTCCGGTAAACGCCGATGTGCATGATCTGGATGTCATCTTTGTCGAAGAGCACGACGAGATTGTCAATCCGCTCGGCGCAAAAGGGATAGGCGAGATCGGTATTGTAGGGGTTGCGGCGGCCATCGCCAACGCGGTTTATCACGCAACAGGCAAGCGTATTCGCGATCTACCAATTACCCTGGATAAGGTTTTCGAATAAAACGACTGATCAAAAAAGCCCGCCTCTGACAGGCGGGCTTTTTTATGGATACTGCTTTAAATCAACGCTGACTTTCTTCTTCGATCTGCGCTTTATACGCGACCGCATCGGCCTCGGAATGATAAATGCCGACTAAATGGCCTTCCTGGTGAACGTCCCAGACAGATAAACCCAGTGAACGGGCTTCTTGAGACATATGGTTTTCGTCGCGTTCAGTCACTGTAACGGTCATTGTCTTTCTCCTTGGTTAAAAGGGCACGCAAGGCAGCTAACAACTCGATCATTGATCAATCAGGAAAAGAGACCAAGCTGATTGTTTGCAATAATCTGTTACATTTATAGCGACAATATGTCGCAGGTTCAACAGGCGGCACGTTCTTTTGCAAAAACACAGGCAATAAAAAACGCGTCTTACCTCTCGATAAGACGCGTTTTTAGAGGTACCAGGCGATTTAGCCTTGCTGACCTTTTACCGGCTTGCCATCAACAGAGCCGTCTTCCAGCATGATCTGGTATTCCTTGCCATCGGTTTCCATCTGATACAGGCGGACCAGCAGGTAATCCCAGTTCTTCGCAAACCACAGTTCAGTCTTACGGTTGCTCTTGGTGGGATCTCGAACGCGCTCGACCTTGATGGCATCAACCAGACCCACCTTGGTGCGCACGCGCTCCTCGCCAATTACGCGAAAGTCGTAAGTATCGATCTCATCACCATCGACCACTTGGTAGCTCATGCTTTTCTTGCCGTCTGCCACATCATGCTGCAAGAGCAGCTGGTAAGTGGACTTGTCCACCAGACCACGGTCCAGCGGCAGGTTGACCGAGTCGCCTTTTTCAGTGCCGGTGACTTTCTTCGCGGTCCAGTCAAAGGTCAGCTTGCTTTCACGGCTTTTACCCAGGCCATGGCGTGAATAGCTATAGCTCGTGGGCAGGAACGTGTCGCCTTCATAGCGGAACGTACTGGCTTCGGTCAGGCCCGCCACCAGCATGGAGGCACTGAATTCAAGTTTCCAATTGCCATCCTGCTGTTTTGTCAGGTGCCGCTCAGCTGAGCCACTCATGGGCATCTGCTTCCAGTCGGCGGTGTAGCTGGCATCAAAGGGTTTAAGGTCGAACGCATGGGCGGGCAGGGCCAGCGCAAATGCGATCAGGCACAACAATCGTCGCATGGGATATTTCTCCTAGGATCGAATGACATGTCCGGTAGCCGGCAACGGCTGGGCATCCAGTTCAGCGCCTCGCTCAGTCAGCCGTAAGCGCCCTTGGGCGAACCAGCTGATAGCCAGAGGATAAATTACGTGTTCCTGTCCGTGAACGCGCTGGGCCAGGGTTTCCGCTGTGTCGCCAGGATGAATGGGAACGACGGCCTGTACAACAACCGGGCCGCCATCAAGCTCTTCCGTAACAAAGTGAACACTGCAGCCATGCTCCAGATCGCCTGCATCCAGCGCACGTTGATGCGTACGCAGACCGGTATAGCGTGGCAACAGGGAAGGGTGAATATTGAGCAGCCGGCCTCGGTAATGGGTCACGAAGCGCTCCGTCAGGATACGCATGAAGCCGGCCAGGACCAAGAGGTCCGGTTCAAAGCGATCAACCAGCTCGACGAGGGCAGCGTCGAACGCCTCCCGATCAGCGAACTGTGTATGGTCAAGAACCTGCGCCTCGATGCCCGCTTGGCGAGCACGCTCCAATCCGTAGGCATCCGCACGGTTGGAAACCACCGCGCGGATCTGGATGGGCGCCTCCGGGCTGGTCGAGGCATCGATCAGTGCCTGCAAGTTGCTACCGGCACCTGAGATCAATACCACGACATTACAATGTGCAGGCATCAATGCGTCTTCAGGTTGTTCAGTACAACGCGAGGAGCGCTTTCATCGCAGGCGGCGATCTGACCGATTACCCAAGGCTGTTCACCCGCATCGCGCAACGTGCTCAGCGCTTTATCAACGTGCTCCTGCGCGACGCAGATGACCATGCCAACACCGCAATTCAGCACGCGATGCATTTCTGTCTCGTCAACGTTGCCCTGCTGTTGCAGCCAGTCGAATACAGCCGGACGTGTCCAGCTCTCCACGTCGATGACTGCCTGCGCGTTTTCAGGCAGAACGCGCGGAATGTTTTCGAGCAGGCCGCCACCAGTAATGTGGGCCATCGCTTTCACGGCGCCGGTGTCCTTGATCAGCTTGAGCAGGGGTTTGACGTAGATACGCGTCGGCGCCATCAGAAGGTCGGTCAAAGGTTTGCCGTCGAGCTGGATGCTTTCGATATCCGCGCCTGCAACCTCGATGATCTTGCGGATCAGGGAGTAACCATTGGAGTGCGGGCCGGAGGAGGGCAGCGCGATCAGCGCATCGCCGGTCGCTACCTTGGAGCCGTCGATGATCTCGGCCTTTTCCACCACGCCTACGCAGAAACCAGCCAGATCGTAGTCTTCGCCCTCGTACATGCCGGGCATTTCGGCGGTCTCACCCCCTACCAGCGAGCATCCGGCCTGCTCACAGCCTTCGCCGATACCGGTCACTACCTGAGCCGCGACATCAACGTTCAGTTTGCCGGTGGCATAGTAGTCCAGGAAGAAGAGTGGCTCGGCGCCACAGACAACCAGGTCATTTACACACATAGCAACAAGGTCGATACCAATGCTGTCATGCTTTTTCAGATTCATTGCCAGACGAAGCTTGGTGCCGACACCGTCCGTACCTGAAACCAGAACCGGCTGCTTGTAACCGGCCGGGATTTCACAGAGGGCGCCAAAACCACCGAGGCCGCCCATGACTTCCGGGCGGGCAGTACGCTTGGCGACGCCTTTGATACGTTCAACCAGGGCTTCGCCTGCGTCGATATCCACTCCGGCGTCCTTGTAGCTCAACGAGGGTTGCTTGCTCATGAATCCAGGCCTTTTAAAAATGCTGCGAAACAGGCTATGCCGCGGGCACAGCTTTTGAGAGGCGGCGATTTTACCAGAAGCAATCGGGAAACGGCGCTTCCTGACGAGGCACTGTTGGTCATCGAATGGCCTTGTCAGGCTTATTCAGCTTTTATTCAGTCATAAAGGAGCCTTTTGGCATAAAGCGCGGTCTGATTTCACCGTGATGCTGCACATAACCTGCCCTCAGGCTTGCCGCCGGGCAGGGCGCCTTTTAAGGTATGCCTCTTCGTTCCTGCTTGCCGAGACTCTACATGCGTCGTTTTGCCTTTCTGCTTACGCTCTGCCTACCCTTGCTGAGCCAGTCTGCTTCAGCAGCCTTGGTGGAAGGCCTTTATCAGGTGCGCGAGCCCGTTGCCTCCCAGCAGCCCTCAGAGCGCGACGCTGCGCTGGGGCGTGCCCTGCAGGATCTGGTGGTTCGTTTGACTGGCGATGCGAATGCCGCTCAGAGCCCTGCCTTATCCGAGTCGGTAAAAAGCCCTCAGCAACTGATTACCCAGTACAGTTACGATGCCGGCCCGCCAGCCGTGCTGGTCGTCAATTTCGATCCTGCATCCGTCAACCGTACCCTAACGCAGGCGGGGCTGCCTATCTGGGGAGCCAATCGCCCCTCCGTGATGACGTGGTGGTTGAATGATTCTGATGGCGGTAGTGCCCTGGTGGGTGACAGCCAGCCAGCGGCAGCTCCTTTGCAAAGGGCCGCTCAGGACAGTGGCCTGCCGCTCGTCCTGCCCTTGGCAGACCTCAGTGAACAGCTGGTCGGTACTGCCGAAAATATTGATTCCGGTAAGCCAGACGCTCTGCGTGAGGCTTCCAAGCGTTATAGCAGTGATGTATTGCTGGCGGTTCATGCCAGGCAATCGGGTGGTTCCTGGCAGGCTCAATGGCGGATGTGGCAGGGGACCAATTCGGCACAGGGCAATGCGCAGGGAGCCGATCTGGATGCCCTGGCCAATACTATCATGCATGAGCTAAGTACACGTCTGGCCAAGCAGTTCATTACCAAGCCAGGTTCTACACAAGCACTGACACTAGTAGTGGGTGGGGCCAATTTCGAGCGCTACTCTCAGCTGCAAAAGCTGCTGGAACCCATGGGTGCTCGGTTGCTCAAGGCAGAGAATGGACAGCTTCGCTATCAGCTGACCGCTAACCCGGATCAACTTCATGCACAGTTAGGCCTGGCCGATCTGGAGCAATCTTCTGCACCGGTCGATGCCACCGCGCCCGTTGCGGCACCGGACACCCAAGCTGCACCAGGCGCTTCACAGCCGCCCGCACCTGCGCCAGCACAACAGGTACTCTATTATCGCTGGCATTGATCGGGTCCGCTAAAGAGAGACCTTACCGCAGGCCGATCATCAGACACTCCCAAGCCGCCTGGCCTTCGCCTGGCGGCTTTCTTTATGCACAAATTATTTAGCGAGAAACGAACATGACGACACGCCGCTGGTATGTCATTGGCGGGCTGGCCGTTTTGCTGTGGCTGCTGCACTCGGTGCAGCCTATTCTGTCTCCCTTTCTGATCAGCATGTTACTAGCCTACCTGGGTGATCCATTGGTAGATCGGCTGGAGCGGCTGGGGCTCTCCCGCACATTGGCTGTGCTTACGGTATATCTGGCCTTCCTGCTGGTTCTGCTGGGCATGCTGCTTGTCATCGTGCCCATGCTGGTCAGGCAGTTCATCCGTCTCTACGAGTTGATGCCTGCCATACTCGACTGGCTTCAGTTCACCGCATTGCCATGGATTCAGATCAAATTCGGTCTTGCAGACAGCTTCTGGCGCTTCGATCGTATCAAGGCGGTGCTAACCAGCCATCTGGATCGTACCGGTGATATCGTCGGTATCGTTCTTGCCCAGGCAACGTCTTCCAGTCTTGCTTTACTGGCCTGGATCGGAAACACGTTGTTGATCCCGGTCGTAAGCTTTTATCTGTTACGCGACTGGGATGTCATGGTTGGCAAGCTCAGGGGCCTGCTCCCGCGTCGACACGAAGGTTTGGTGGCTCGGCTGCTGGGTGACTGTCATGAGGTGCTGGGCGCCTTCCTGCGCGGGCAGTTGATGGTCATGCTTGGCCTTGGAATCATCTATGCCGGTGGGCTGATGCTGGTAGGGCTTGAGCTGGGCCTGTTGATTGGTCTGCTGGCGGGACTGGCCAGCATTGTCCCGTATATGGGATTTGCGGTTGGCATCACGGCAGCCATGGCTGCTGGATTCTTCCAGTTTGGCCTTGATTGGTATCCGCTGCTGGGCATTCTCGCGGTATTTGTCTTCGGACAAATGATCGAAGGCATGGTGCTGACACCGCTTCTGGTGGGTGATCGTATTGGCCTACATCCCGTTGCGGTCATCTTTGCCGTTCTGGCGGGTGGTCAACTGTTTGGTTTCAGCGGTATTCTTCTCGCATTACCCGTAGCCGCCGTCTTGATGGTTCTGCTGCGTCATATCCATGATTTGTATAAACTTTCCGACCTTTACTCCAAACCCGGTCGACCTGAATCCAGCGAGCCGCCAGACACGGCATGAAACCGATACAGTTACCCTTGGGTGTGCGTCTACGCGATGACGCTACCTTTGCCAATTATTATCCCGGCGCAAATGCGGCGGCGCTGGGTTATGTCGAGCGCCTATGCGAGCTGGACGCAGGTTGGGCTGAAAGCCTTATCTACCTCTGGGGAACGGAAGGCGCCGGGCGTAGCCATTTGATGCAGGCTGCCTGCCTGCGGTTTTATCAGATGGGTGAGCAAGCCGTTTATCTGCCAATGGCCGAGCTTTCCGGGTATGGAACCGCACTGTTTGAAAATCTCGAACAGTGCGAGCTGGTTTGCCTGGATGATCTGGATGCCCTGGCAGGCAAGCGAGAATGGGAAGAGGCGATGTTTCATCTCTTCAATCGTGTGCGGGATGCTGGAAAGCGGCTCTTGCTGTCTGGCTCCAAGCCTCCACGGTCATTGCCTATCAAGCTTCCGGATCTCAAATCACGGCTTACCATGGCATTGGTCTTCCAGCTTCAGCCGCTGTCTGATGAAGACAAGCTGCGCGCGCTGCAGCTGCGCGCCTCTCGACGGGGGCTGCATCTGAACGAAGAAGTGGGACGCTATATCCTGACGCGTGGTTCTCGGAGCATGAACTCCTTGTTCGATGTGCTGGAGCGCCTGGATCATGCCTCTCTGCAGGCCCGGCGCAAGCTCACCATTCCGTTCGTCAAGGAAATCATGGATTGGTGAGCCGCTACCTGTTTACGGCGCTGTAGCTAAGCACTTCAGCGGCGCGACTCCAGTTGCAGGGCTGTGGCTGCAAGGCGCTTGCCTAGCGCACGGCACAGCGTGATCTCATGTTCATCCAAGGCCCGCTTGCCATCGGTTCCGGCAAAGTGGCTGGCACCATAAGGTGTGCCGCCGCCTTTGGTTTCAAGCAGGGCGCTTTCGCTGTACGGCAATCCGGTTACCAGCATGCCGTGATGGAGCAGAGGCAGCAGCATGGAGAGCAGCGTGCTTTCCTGACCACCGTGCAGACTTGCAGTGGAAGTGAAGACCGCGGCCGGCTTTCCTACCAATTCGCCTGTCAGCCACAAGCTGTTCGTGCCATCCAAAAAGTACTTCAGCGCCGCCGCCATGTTGCCGTACCGCGTAGGGCTGCCCAAGGCCAGGCCGCTACAATGCCGCAGATCATCAAGGCTGGCATATAGCGCGCCTTCCTCTGGGATTTCTGGTGCGGTTGCTTCACATACTGTCGACACACTCGGAACGGTCCTGATACGTGCCTCCAGGCCACCCATTTCGACTCCGCGGGCAATCTGCTGAGCCATCTGGGCTGTAGCGCCATGTCGGCTGTAATAAAGCACCAGGATATAGGAAGCACTCATGGCAGTATCTCCAGAACCTTTTCTGGCGGACGGCCAATGACCGCCTTGTCGCCTACGATGAAAATGGGGCGTTCAATCAGTTTCGGATGACTCGCCATGGCTTCAATCAGTCTGTCTTCAGAAAGAGTTTCATCCGCCAGCCCTAGCGCTTTGTATTCCTCTTCGCCGGTACGCAGAAGCTGACGAGCCGGGATGCCCAGTTTAAGCAGAATACCCTTGAGGTCTGCGGCAGTAGGGGGCGTTTCAAGGTAGCGAACCACATGCAGGTCCAGCTTTGTTTCCTGCAGCAATTCGAGAGCGCTACGGGACTTGGAGCAACGAGGATTGTGGAAGAGTATCGATTCGCTCATTGAAAAGGTCGCATCGTTGTGGAGGTGACGGCTATTCTAACGGGCCTCCGGTGGTCTGAACGAGCATTGTGCCGGGTAATTGGATTCAAGACGATTCACGCATGGTTGAGGAAATAGAATGCGTCAGCGCCTGAGCGACACATTTGAATGGGGCCGTTTCCTGGTCAAACGCTTTCTTGGCGATCGAGCGCCCAACAACGCGGCGGCCTTGACCTACACCACCCTGTTTGCCGTTGTTCCCATCATGACGGTGACCTTTGCCATGCTCTCTGCCATTCCCGCCTTTCAGGGAACAGAAGAGCAGATTCAGATATTCATCTTCCATAACTTCGTCCCTTCGACCGGCGAGACCTTGGAGGAGCACCTGCGTGGATTTATCGAGCAGGCCCGCCACTTGACATGGCTAGGCGTCGCGCTGCTGGCAGTAACGTCCCTCACCATGCTGGTGACCATTGAAAAAACCTTCAATGACATCTGGCGGGTTTCCCAACCTCGTCGAGGCATGTCCAGTTTTCTCCTGTATTGGGCAATCCTCAGTCTGGGGCCTCTTTTGCTAGGCGCAGGCTTTGCGATCAGCACCTATATCGCGTCGCTGTCCATGATGTCAGGTCGGTATGCGGTCATGGGAACGGCCGTGCTGCTCAAGTTCATGCCGCTCCTCTTCAGCATGGCTGCCTTCACCTTGCTCTATGCCGCGGTACCAAACACGCGTGTTCCGCTCAAGCATGCATTGGTTGGGGGTATCTTTACGTCAGTGCTATTCGAAGCGGCCAAGTCACTGTTTGGCTTGTATGTCATGTTTTTTCCGGGTTACAAGCTGATCTATGGGGCTTTTGCGACCATTCCGCTTTTTCTGGTCTGGATTTACGTCTCCTGGCTGATCGTTCTTTTTGGCGCTGAGTTGGTGTGCAACCTTTCTTCCTCCAAGCAGTGGCGCCGACAGCCAATCCCTACGTTTCTTGTCTTGCTGGGCGTGCTTCGTTTCTTTCTGGATCGGCAACAGACAGGCGCCTCGCTCGATCTTGTCGAGCTCCAGAAAAGCGGCTGGAAGTTGCCTGAGGATCAATGGCAACCCATTCTGGACTTTCTCAAGAAAGAGAAACTGGTGTGCCACACCAGTAGTGGAAGATGGGTGCTCTGCCGGGATCTCAACACATTCACCCTGACGCAATTGATGGAAAAGAGCCCATGGCATCTACCAGAAATCGATCGTCTTCCTGAGGTCGAGCGCTGTACAGGTGACTGGTATCCTCCTCTGATTGAAGCGCTTAAACAGCTTCATGAGCAACGTGAGCAACTTCTGGGCGGCAGTCTCGCCAAGTGGCTGAAACCTGAAGCCAAACCAGTATCTTCCATGGAGTCAACATGATTACTAAAGCGTTACGTGGCGGCCTGCTTGCCGTCAGTTTCTTGTTGGCAGCCTGTACGCCGGATTACGGAAATGACCAGTATGGCCATAAAATCGATAACGCTCAGCTGGACGGGCGGTGGTTGGTCATTAATTATTGGGCAGAGTGGTGCGGACCCTGTCACAAGGAAATCCCCCAGCTCAATGCCTTGGCCAAAGCCAATGCTGAGATAAGGGTGCTAGGCGTTAACTACGATCACCAGCAGGACGATGCACTGCGTAAGAGTGCAGAAACGATGGGTATTCAATACGCCGTCTTCCAAAAGGATCCTGCCAAGCATTTCGATCTGCCGGTCAGCAACGTCCTGCCAGCCACCTATCTTGTTGACCCCCAAGGCCGTTTCAGGGAAAAGCTTGTAGGGGAGCAAACGGCTGCGGTCATACAGGCACGTATCGCTGAGCTGGAGAAGCAGTCACCATGAGCAGTCAGGCAAGGCATATCCACGTCGACGGACGGGTACAGGGCGTCCGTTATCGAGAAAGTGCCCGGGAAGAGGCAGAGCGCCTAGGTATCACAGGGTGGGTAAGAAACCTGGACGATGGGCGTGTCGAGATAAAATGTGAAGGCGAGCCAGAAGCGCTGGAGCAGTTTCTGGCATGGCTTCGTCATGGCCCCGCACAGGCGAATGTCAATCAAGTCCTGGTTCAGGATCATGCGCTATTGGGGCTTGGTAACTTTACAGTATGGCGCTAACAGCCATATAGATGCTTACTGGCTGATGGTCTTGGGTGTTCCGGTTGCTTTGGCTAATGCAGTGACAAACTCATTTTGCAGCTCCGGATCATTGTGGGTCAGCTCGATCAGGTTCTGTTCCAGTTCGCTGGATTCTTCCTCCAGGCCTAGTTCAGACAAGCGCTTTACACGATGAACCCAGCGAGTCACATCGTCCTCTTCAAGATCATCGTAAATAAGCTCATGGGCCTCCAGAAGTTTGCTACGCAGGCTGCGGCTTACCGTTAACGTGCGCTCGGCTTTGGTCTGGTCTTCAGGGTCGATAACCGTGATGTCCAGCTTGCCAGCGCCGCTGATATCATGACCTGCAAAAGGGTCTTCCAGCAGGTTCAGACGCAAAAAGCCGTTTTGGTCGGTCAGCAGCTCATGTCGAGCCTTGCCCGCCTTGACTTCAACGGGGCGCTCAGCCCAGGGAAGGCTGGTGTATTCGACGCGTTTATCGAGCTGCTTTTCATCAATGCTGGCTAGGTTCTGCTCGGAGCGCCCATTGGACGCCACGTTCATGAACGGGTTAAGGCCGTCCAGCCCATAGACAACCAGTCCATGTGTTGCGCTTTCAGGAAGACTGCCAAGAAGAGGCACATTGAGAATATTGGCGCCTATGCCTGCCACGAGTGTTACAGCTCCCAGCGGAACCTCATAAAGCTCCCGCCAGGGCTGGTAAGGCGTATACCGATCGTAATGACGTGTTACTTCAAAGTCAGTCACTTCATAACGATGTTGATCGAGTACCTTGATTCGTCGCTGTGGCAGTTCGAGCACTTCTTTTTCACCGGCATTGATCTGCAGGCTGTGTTCGATCAGTTTGCGATCGACACGCTCCTCATGCTCGCTGCGCTGCGGTAAATGATTGGCGCAACCAGAAAGCACCGTCACGCTGGCAAGCGTGACGGAAAGGAGAAAAAAAGGGCTTCTTACAGGCATGGCTTGGCTCAACGATTAATGCGTGCTTCCAAAAATGGCAGCAATTCATTGATCGGCACATTCTGGTTGTCCTGCTCGCGGCGTCCTTTGTACTCGTAAGTACCTTCAGCAAGGCCGCGATCACCTACTACGATCCGGTGAGGAATGCCGATCAACTCCATATCTGCAAATTTGACGCCGGGACTTGTCTTTTTGTCACGATCATCCAACAGGACTTCATAACCGGCAGCAGTTAGCGCCTGATACAGTTGATTCGTTACTTCCCGTACGCGCTCGTTTTCATATTTCAGAGGAACCAGCGCAATGTGGAAGGGAGTAAGCGCATCGGGCCATAGGATGCCGCGTTCATCATGATTCTGCTCGATGGCTGCCGCGACGACACGAGACACGCCGATGCCATAGCAGCCCATAGTGAGCTTGACGGGCTTTCCTTGTTCGCTCAGGACGGTCAGGTTCATTGCTTCACTGTACTTGGTGCCAAGCTGGAAAATATGACCGACCTCGATGCCGCGTTTGATGACCAGGTTGCCCTTGCCGTCGGGGCTGGGATCGCCTGCCACCACATTGCGCAGATCAGCGACCTCAGGCAGCGGCAGGTCACGCTCCCAGTTCACTCCAAAATAGTGTTTGTCATCAATATTTGCACCTGCTGCGAAGTCGCTCATCATGGCAACCGAGCGATCGATGACGCAAGGCATCGGAAGGTTCAGCGGGCCTAGGGAGCCAGGGCCTGCGCCAATGGCTGCACGAACTTCCGCCTCAGTAGCAAATTCGAGAGGGGAGGCAACAAGTTCGAGGTTGGAGGCCTTGATTTCGTTTAGCTCATGATCGCCACGAATGATGAGCGCAACGAGCGTGCCTTCTTCTGCGCCATGTACGATCAATGTCTTGATCGTCTTCTCAATCGGCAGATTGAAGTTCTCTACCAGTGCCGCGATAGTTTTAGTGTCTGGTGTATCAACCAAGCGAAGCTCTTCAATAGCCGCGCCGCGTGAAGTTTCACGGGGTAGCGCTTCAGCCTTTTCAATGTTGGCTGCGTAATCGGAGCTGTCACTGAAAACGATATCGTCTTCGCCGGAGCTGGCCAGTACATGGAATTCATGGGAGCCGCTGCCGCCAATGGAGCCGTTATCAGCTTGAACAGGACGGAAGTTCAACCCGAGTCGAGTGAATACGTTGCAGTAGGCCTGATACATCCGATCATAGGTTTCCTGCAGCGATTCCTGGGTCATATGGAAGGAGTAGGCATCCTTCATGACGAATTCACGCCCACGCATCAGGCCAAAGCGAGGACGAATCTCATCGCGAAACTTGGTCTGGATTTGGTACATGTTGATCGGAAGCTGCTTATAGCTGTTGAGCTCGTTGCGCGCCAGATCTGTAATCACTTCCTCATGGGTTGGGCCTACGCAAAAGTCGCGCTCATGACGATCCTTGAGGCGGAGCAGTTCGGGGCCATATTGTTCCCAGCGGCCTGATTCCTGCCACAGCTCGGCGGGCTGAATGGCTGGCATGAGTACTTCCAGAGCGCCGGCCGCATTCATCTCTTCGCGTACAACAGTCTCGACCTTGCGTAATACACGCAGGCCCAGTGGCAGCCAGGTATAGAGGCCGGACGCCAGCTTGCGGATCATGCCGGCGCGTAGCAGGAGTTGATGACTGATGACAGTGGCATCAGAAGGCGTTTCTTTCAGGGTAGAGAGAAGATACTGACTAGTACGCATGAGGGCAGGTCTTTTCTGATCAGCGAAAACTGCATTGTACGGTGGGCTTTCTTAGCCGTACAGGCGAGAGGGGCAAGCACTAGAGAGAAGTGGGTGTGACGGGAAAAGTAAAATGCCCGGCATGGCCGGGCATTTTAGGTATTACTAATGAGTTCTGTATTACAGAATGCTCAGCGGGTACTCCACCATCAGGCGGAACTGGTTGGTATCACCGTCAGCATAATCGCTGTTGCCACGATGGAAGGCCTGACGCGCACGGATGGAAAGATCTTTAGCGGGGCCGCTTTGAACAACATATTTGGCTTCCAGATCCCACTCGTGGTGCTTACCATCTTCCCCGTACTGGCCTGCGTAGGCGGAGCCGTTGCCAGTATTGGTGCCATCAGCATCATAACCTTTGGCATAACGAGTCATAAAGCTCAGGCCGGGAACGCCATAGGATGCCATGTTGATATCATAGCGAGCCTGCCAAGATTTTTCGCCAGGGCCGTTGAAGTCAGAAACATGAATCGAGTTTGCCAGGAAAATCGAGTCACCGCCGCTGTTCTCTTCGCCAACACCTACATAGTCAAATGGAGTGTCACCATGGACTTTTTGATAGGCTAGAGTGAATGTATGAGCGCCTAGTGAATAGGCGGCAGCCAATGACCATGTGGTGTTGTTAATAGCGCCGGCGTCAGCGCGACCTTCATCCAGGGTTCGATAGATATTGAAGTCAAACGTCAGCGCCTGTTGATCGCTTAGCGGAAGAGCATAGTTTACGTTACCGTAATACTGGCGCCAGATATCTTCAAATTCAGAACCATACAGGCTGAGGGTTAGCCCGTCAGCTAAATCATAGCTGCCGCCAAGATAGTCGACGCTATTAGCATCAAGACCTGTATAAGCCGTTCTTAGAGGCTCACGGTTGCTTTGTCCTCGAGGACCTGTACCTGAAGTAAAGTGTCCCGCTTCAAGCTTAAGACCTTCGATTTCACTGCTCAGCAGGTTAAAGCCTGTGGCTGTTTGCGGGAAAATCCTAGAGCCGCCGATAGCAAATACCGGAGCGGTCGGTGCCATCTGGCCATATTTCAATACGGTGTTGGATACACGCAGCTTAACCGCCCCGCCTACGTGCTCCCAATCGTCAGGCGATTTACCGTCGTCGTGAACCGGAACGTTACCTGCACCACCAAAGCGCTTGTCGAGTTTCAAACCAATATTGGCGAAGAGATCGACACCAAAGCCGACTGTACCCTGTGTAAAGCCAGATTGGAAGTTGGTCAAAAGTGCATGTGACCAGTCACGGCCATCACCCGCGCCGTTCTTGCCGTCATGATTGAAGTAGTAGTTGCGGTTGGTCAGCGTCAGGCTGCTGTCTTCAATAAAGCCTTTGGATTCTGACTGCTGACTGGCGAATGCCATCTGGGTCGTCCCTGCCGCTACGGCGAGGGCGATGACGCTCCACTTCATCACTTGCATTATGATTGCTCCTTTGGATTGAAATATCAGTCATCGTTAAACGTGACTGGTTGTTCTTGTTGGTGCCAACTTATAGCACTCTAGTGTCAGGCTTGAAAGTTCCCATCGAGTTTTTATGGGCGCTTTCTATAATTTTTTAGAATCAGAAAGATGCCTTATCAACCTCATCCGGATTGATAAGAGTTCCCCCTGATAAGATGCTCGAACGCTAAGCAAAGAGTGTGCACAAAGTGCCATCAGCACGTTATCGGGTAGATAATCAATGACTTGCACTCGGTACATGCACACTTTTGAGGCGCGCTCTTTCAGATGAAAGGCGTAGCTGAACTGCTTTGGTGCAAGGGCGTCAATGTCCGTCCCGTTTTTAGTTAGGAAGGTAACTATGTTTGATCTTGATGAGCGCCTTGGGGCGGATACTGTAGAGGTAAGCGATTTACCGTTGTGCAAGTTGCTTTTAATGAAGGATGCCAACTATCCATGGCTGATACTTGTTCCCCGGCGATCCAATATCAGCGAAGTATTTGAGTTGTCGTTAGAGGATCAGATGCAACTGACGAAGGAATCGTCATACGTTGCACAGCGTTTAAAAGACTACACCCAGGCGGCAAAGATAAATGTCGCCACATTGGGAAACATAGTTAAGCAACTTCATATTCATGTAGTGGCTCGTTTTGAAGAGGATTTAGCGTGGCCGGGTCCTGTATGGGGTAAAGGACCTGCAAAAGCCTATAGTAAAAGCGAACTTGAAAAATGCCTGAGTGACCTCAAGTCCCTTTTTGCCGAAAAGTGGGAGGGTGATAAGCATGACGGTTGAAGAACGAATCAACGAGTTGGAAATGCGACAAGCGTTTCAGGATGATCTGATCCAGACCTTGAACGATATTATTGTCGAGCAGCAGAGAGTGCTGGATCGAATGAAGCTGCAGATCGAAGAGCTTGCGAGAAGGCAGGCTGAAATCGCGGTTTCGCAAGGAGCGGTCGAGGACGATGCTCCGCCACCTCATTATTGATGTTGATAAAGGCGGCTCCCAAAGGAGCCGCCTTTGAGCGGGTCAACGTGCAAACGATACTGTCACGTCTTCTGCCTGAAGCCCCTTGTCACGCTGAATAACGGAAAACTCGACACGCTGGCCCTCTACCAGGACGCGATGACCTTCGCCCCGAATAGCTCGAAAGTGAACGAAAATATCGTCCCCCTGATCGCGTGAAATGAACCCGAATCCCTTCGAGGTGTTGAACCACTTTACAGTGCCTATTTCACGGCCCTCTGCAGGAAGTGCATCCTGTACGTTGTGTCGTGTCTTCCTGTGCTTGTTGTAGCTGCCTGTCTTGGACGATTTAAAGGCTGCAAACAGCTTGACCAGCGTTGCAATCATTGCAATCGGCAGGCTGATGCTGACCAGGGGCGGTAGGCCAGGAAAGGCATCAGGAACCAAGAGTTCCAGGGCTTGAAGGCATGCAGCTGCTATCAGCAGCGTTGAGGTGATGGTTTGCGTAGCTCCCTTATTTTTGCTGCTGACGGAAGGGGTCGTAATCAGCAAGAGAAGACCAAGAAAAGCCATGTGCAAGGCTTCATGATGATGAAAAAAGCTGGGTTTATCTGCTTGTAGAGAGGAAACCACGGCTATCGAAAGTGCAATCGCACCAGACGCGATGTGAACAAGTGTAAGCGTATTCAATGATGTCACCTTGGAGAAATAGCAAGTCGATCGCTGTTGTTGCCTGAAACGCGTGGCTATGAATGATCGACCTATGCGCAGATACGCACAGCGTTATTTAACCGTAAAGGTGAAGGCTACTCAATCAATGGCCCGATGATGCCATCAGAATGAGAGGGAAAATGAAAAAGCCCGGCGTCTGCCGGGCTTCTATCAGTTGGCCAGAAGGCTGCGTAGCATCCAGGCTGTCTTCTCATGCGTTTGCATACGTTGAGTCAGCAGGTCGGCTGTCGGCTCGTCGCTGACCTTATCTACAATCGGGAAAATTCCACGAGCGGTACGAACGACTGCTTCCTGGCCTTGTACGAGCAGGCGAATCATCTCCTGCGCCTCTGGAATGCCTTCCTCTTCCTTGATACTGGACAGCTTGGCATAGGCCGAATAGGTGCCTGGTGCAGCGAATCCCAATGCGCGGATGCGCTCGGCAATATCATCAACTGCGGTAGCCAGTTCGGTGTACTGGGTTTCGAACATGGTATGCAGGGTGTTGAACATCGGCCCTGTCACGTTCCAGTGAAAGTTATGGGTCTTCAGATACAGCGTGTAGGTATCTGCAAGCAGACGAGAAAGCCCATCTGCAATGACCGCACGATCTTGTTCAGCAATTCCGATATTGATTTCCATACCGCTCTCCTTTGGCAGTGATGTTTATTTGAAACGGAGCCTAACACAGGCCCTTGGAAATGGAATGTTCGCAAGCACCGGTCAAGGAGGGCCTGATCGCTTGGGTTCTATAAAAGTCAGTCTAGGCTCTTAAAAGGCAGCCGGCTTGTCATAGGTCGGCTGCGTCAGGCTTGGTAATTGTTATAGAATCGCCCACTGACCAAGAGAAACCAGATGGGAATACAGTCTTTGGCTGGCTTTACGTTGCAGCAGTTCTGCGAGACGTGCCTGTGAATGATGCTTGCTCCCCATCTCTTAATTCCGGACTCAAGAGAAGCGAAACACAACCATGATGCGCAGCCATTATTGCGGCCAATTGAACGAGAGCCTGGACGGCCAGGAAATCACCCTTTGCGGCTGGGTTCACCGCCGTCGCGACCATGGAGGCGTTATCTTCCTGGATATACGCGACCGTGAAGGTCTCGCTCAGGTCGTGTTCGACCCGGATCGGGCAGAGACGTTTGCCAAGGCCGACCGTGTACGCAGTGAATATGTCGTCAAGGTAACGGGTAAGGTCCGTTTGCGTCCTGCGGGTGCGGTCAACCCGAATATGGCCTCAGGAGCTATCGAGGTGCTGGGTTATGACCTTGAAGTGCTGAACCAGGCCGAGACGCCGCCGTTCCCGCTGGACGAATATTCCGATGTGGGCGAAGAAACACGCCTGCGCTACCGTTTCATTGATTTGCGCCGCCCCGAGATGGCTGCCAAGCTCAAGCTGCGTTCGCGCATAACTTCCAGCATTCGCCGTTATCTGGACGAGCAGGGCTTCATGGATGTGGAAACGCCTATCCTGACCCGTGCGACACCCGAGGGCGCTCGTGACTATCTGGTGCCTAGCCGTACCCATCCTGGCAGCTTTTTTGCTCTGCCGCAGTCACCTCAGCTGTTCAAGCAGCTGTTGATGGTGGCGGGCTTTGATCGCTATTACCAAATTGCCAAGTGCTTCCGCGACGAAGACCTGCGTGCAGACCGTCAGCCCGAATTTACCCAGATTGACATCGAGACCAGCTTCCTCGATGAGAAAGACATCATGGGTATCACCGAGGGCATGATCCGTTCCTTGTTCAAGGAAGTGCTGGATCTAGAGTTCGGCGAGTTCCCGCACATGACCTTCGAGGAGGCCATGCGCCGTTATGGTTCAGACAAGCCGGACCTGCGCATTCCGCTGGAGCTGGTGGATGTAGCTGATCTGCTCAAGGATGTCGATTTCAAGGTGTTTGCCGGCCCGGCTAACGATCCCAAGTGCCGTGTAACTGCACTGCGCGTACCGGGTGGTGCCAGCATGCCCCGTAAGCAGATCGATGATTACACCAAGTATGTGGGTATCTTTGGCGCTAAGGGCCTGGCCTATATCAAGGTCAACAACCGCGCCCAGGGTGTTGAAGGCTTGCAGTCACCTATCGTCAAAAACATTGCTGAGCCGAACCTCAACGCCATTCTTGATCGCGTGGGTGCGGTAGACGGCGATATCGTCTTCTTTGGCGCAGACAAGGCCAAGATCGTCAGTGATGCGTTGGGCGGTCTGCGTATCAAGCTGGGGCACGATCTGAACCTGCTGACCTGTGAGTGGGCGCCGCTCTGGGTCGTTGACTTCCCGATGTTCGAAGAAAACGATGATGGCAGTTTCTCTGCACTGCATCACCCCTTCACATCGCCCAAGTGCACACCGGAAGAGCTCGAGGCGAGTCCGGCGAATGCATTGTCTCGCGCCTATGACATGGTCCTCAACGGCACCGAGCTGGGTGGTGGTTCCATCCGTATCCACCGCAAGGAAATGCAGCAGGCTGTGTTCCGCTTGCTGGGCATTGACGCGGCGGAACAGGAAGAGAAGTTCGGCTTCCTGCTCGACGCACTCAAGTTTGGCGCGCCACCGCACGGTGGTTTGGCCTTCGGCCTGGATCGTCTGGTAATGCTGATGACCGGCGCGCAGTCTATTCGTGAAGTTATTGCCTTCCCGAAAACCCAGAGCGCTGCCGATGTCATGACTCAGGCACCTGGCGCAGTGGATGCCAAGGCGTTGCGCGAGCTGCACATTCGTTTGCGTGAGCAGCCAAAAGCTGAGTAATTGATCAACCGGGCAGCCGCAAGGTTGCCCTTTGTCAAAAAGTGATTTGGAGTTCGTTATGGCGGGTCATTCCAAATGGGCCAACATTAAGCACCGCAAAGAGCGACAGGACGCCAAGAAGGGTAAGATCTTTACCAAGATCATCCGTGAGCTGACCGTAGCTGCCCGTCAGGGTGGTGGCGTTCCGGCGGATAACCCGCGTCTTCGCCTGGCAGTGGATAAAGCGCTTACTGCCAATATGACACGTGACACCATCGATCGCGCCATTGCACGAGGGGCAGGCGCCAACGAAGGGGATAACGTTGAAGAGCTGACCTATGAGGGCTATGCCCCGAGTGGTGTCGCCTTGATCGTAGAGGCCATGACGGATAACCGCAACCGTACGGCCGCTGAGGTGCGTCATGCCTTTAGCAAGTGTGGCGGTAACCTGGGTACTGATGGCTCGGTAGCGTACATGTTCGAGCGCAAGGGACAGATCAGCTTTGCACCGGGCGTCGACGAAGATGCACTCATGGAAGCGGCGCTTGAAGCAGGTGCTGATGATGTAGTCACCAATGATGATGGGTCTGTTGACGTCTTTACCTCATTTAGCGACTTTATTGCCGTAAACGAGGCATTGACGGAAGCTGGCTTCAAATCCGAAGCTGCCGAGATTTCCATGATTCCGTCTACTACAACGCCGCTGGATCTGGATACGGCCCAGAAAGTGCTCAAGCTTATCGATATGCTGGAGGATCTGGATGATGTCCAGAATGTGTACTCCAATGCGGAAATTCCAGATGATGTCATGGCGCAGCTAGGCTAAAGGGCCTGATACCCCTATAGTGTCAGCGCGCAACAGGGGTGGCTGCTACTGGAAAGGTACAGGCCTCCTTAAAGCAGTCACCTTTCTCCCGCCTGGTCTGGGAAGGATATAGAGATGACCCTGGTACTAGGCATTGACCCTGGCTCGCGAATCACTGGATTCGGCGTAATCCGGGACACGGGTAAAGGGTGCGAATACGTAGCCTCTGGCTGTATTCGTACAGGTAATGGCCCTTTGTATGAGCGTTTGCAAATCGTCTACAGAGGGGTGCGGGAAGTCATTGGGCTTTATGAGCCAGTCACCATGGGCATTGAACAGGTATTCATGGCGCGCAATGCCGATTCTGCTTTAAAGCTGGGACAAGCTCGAGGTGCGGCCATTGTGGCCTGTGCCGAAGCGGGGCTTGAAATAGCTGAATACACAGCTACCCAGGTCAAACAAGCCATCGTGGGCTCAGGTGCTGCCGATAAGCAACAGGTCATGATGATGGTCATGCACTTGTTGAAACTAAAGGAGAAGCCCCAGATAGATGCTTCCGATGCCCTCGGGATTGCTATTTGTCATGCGCATACGCGGCAAAGTCTGACCCCTCATGGGCTTCTAGGGGCTCGCCGGCGCGGTGGTCGCCTGCGTCTTTAATAGGTATTTCTGTGATTGGACGTCTCCACGGTTCTCTGGCTGAAAAACAGCCGCCGCATGTAATCATCGATGTCAATGGCGTGGGCTACGAGCTGGAAGTCCCCATGACAACGTTGTATCGCCTTCCGTCGTTGGGTGAGCCAGTTACCTTGCATACGCATCTGGTCGTGCGTGAGGATGCTCATCTGCTTTACGGCTTTTTTGAAAAGCGCGAGCGAGAACTCTTCCGTGAGTTGATTCGCTTGAATGGAGTAGGGCCAAAGCTGGCGCTGGCGCTGATGTCTGGCTTTGAGGTGGACGAGCTGGTGCGCTGCGTACAGGCCCAGGATGCGTCTGCGCTGGTCAAGATTCCCGGCGTCGGCAAAAAGACGGCTGAACGTCTGCTGGTCGAGCTCAAGGATCGCTTTAAGGCATGGGAAAGCCTTCCGTCTATCGCACCGCTCATGATGGAAACGGCTGCCGGCAAGCCTGTCGTAACAGCTGAAACTGATGCGGTCAGTGCGTTAGTGTCGCTCGGATTCAAGCCGCAGGAAGCCAGTCGTGCAGTATCTGCCATCGCTGAAGAAGGCCTCAGCAGTGAAGACCTTATTCGTCGTGCCCTTAAAGGCATGGTGTAACCATGATTGAACCGGATCGTTTGATTTCTGCCGCGGGCCGAGATCGTGAAGAACAGCAGGATCGTGCTATCCGTCCTCTGAGACTGACCGAGTACATTGGTCAGCCGGTCGTGCGCGAGCAGATGAGTCTTTTCATTCAGGCGGCAAAGGGGCGGGGCGAGGCACTAGACCATACGCTTATTTTCGGGCCGCCAGGGCTAGGCAAAACCACGCTCGCCAATATCATTGCCGAGGAAATGGGTGTTGCCATCAAAAGCACATCTGGGCCGGTAATTGAGCGGCCAGGAGATCTTGCTGCTCTGCTGACTAGTCTCGAGGCTGGAGACGTTCTTTTCGTAGACGAAATCCATCGCCTTTCGCCGGTTGTAGAAGAGGTCCTCTATCCAGCGATGGAGGACTATCAGCTCGATATTATGATCGGCGAAGGCCCTGCCGCGCGATCAATCAAGCTGGATTTGCCACCGTTTACATTGGTGGGAGCCACTACGCGTGCCGGAATGCTGACGAACCCATTAAGGGACCGATTCGGAATTATTCAGCGGCTTGAGTTTTATAGCGTAGAGGACCTTGCCAGCATCGTTACGCGTTCTGCCAAAATCCTGAATCTGATAATTGAGGCCGAAGGCGCTGTGGAAATCGCTCGCCGTGCCCGCGGTACTCCTCGTATTGCGAACCGGTTGTTAAGACGTGTACGCGATTTTGCAGAGGTGAGAGGGCAGGGACGAATCAGTCATACGATTGCAAGCCAGGCTCTGGATCTGCTGGATGTGGATGCACGCGGCTTTGATCACCTGGACCGAAGACTTCTACTGACGCTCATCGACAAGTTCGACGGCGGGCCGGTAGGGGTAGATAGTCTGGCTGCTGCAATCAGTGAGGAGCGTCACACCATTGAAGATGTCTTGGAACCGTATTTGATTCAGCAGGGCTATATCATGCGTACGCCAAGGGGTCGGATGGTAACCCGCCATGCTTATCTTCACTTTGGTTTGAACGTGCCCAAGCGTATGGGGCCAGGAACCGTGCCTGATCTTTTTGAGGAAGATAATAATTAATTGCAACTGCAAGTATTTCTGATTGGCAAATTGAAGGCTTGGTTCTAGAGTATGCGCGCGCAACATGTGACTCAGCCGTATTCGCTGCGGTGTCGAGTGTATTACGAAGACACCGACGCAGGAGGCATCGTCTACTACGTCAACTATCTCAAATTCATGGAACGTGCTCGTACCGAACGGTTGCGGGCGTTAGGCTTTGTTCAATCTCGCCTGGCGGAAGAAAACATCCTATTTGTCGTGCATTCATGTGAGGCACGTTACCATGCACCGGCTCGGTTGGATGACGAGTTGGAGGTCAGCGCTCGGGTTATTGAACTGAACCGGGCCAGCCTGCGCTTTCATCAGCAGGTGACTCGGCGAGACGATGGTGTTCTGTTATGCGAAGGGTATGTGACGGTTGCGTGTGTACGTTCAGACAACTTCAGGCCCAGGGCCATTCCTGAGGCCATGCGAACAGTATTCGCGAGCGATTCGGACTCAATTTAAGCAGGAGATTTAGCGTGGAACCAACTGTCGACCATTCCTCCATGTGGAGCCTTGTGAGCAATGCCAGCCTGGTAGTTCAGCTGGTCATGCTGACGCTGGTAGCGGCTTCGGTAACATCATGGGTCATGATTATCCAGCGTGCCAATGCCATCCGTGCAGCCAAACGTGCACTGGAGACTTTCGAGGAGCGTTTCTGGTCGGGTATCGACCTGTCCAAGCTTTACCGTCAGGCAGGCAGCAATCCTGACCCCGATTCAGGTGTCGAGCAGATCTTCCGTGCTGGCTTCAAAGAGTTTTCCAGGCTGCGTCAGCAGGCGGGGGTAGACCCTGACGCGGTGATGGAAGGCGTTCAGCGTGCCATGCGGGTCGCCATTTCTCGCGAAGAAGAGAAGCTTGAGCAAAGCCTGCCGTTCCTGGCTACCGTCGGCTCCACCAGTCCGTATGTAGGTCTGTTCGGTACCGTATGGGGCATCATGAACTCATTCCGCGGTCTGGCTACGGTACAGCAGGCTACGCTGGCTACCGTTGCGCCTGGTATTGCAGAAGCATTGATTGCAACCGCGATCGGTTTGTTTGCAGCGATTCCGGCCGTAGTGGCGTACAACCGGTTTGCTGCGCGCTCAGAGACACTGATCGGACGTTATTACACCTTTGCTGATGAGTTCCAGTCCATCCTGCATCGCAAAGTCCACACCAGCGACGAGTAATAGGTATCAACCATGTCCTCCAGGGGTAGACATAAGCGTAAGCCGGTTGCCGAAATGAACGTCGTACCTTACATCGATGTGATGCTGGTACTGCTGGTCATTTTCATGGTAACTGCGCCAATGATCAATCAAGGGGTCAAGGTCGACTTGCCTAATGCGGACAGCCAGCCCATGCCGCAGGATAACAACAAGCAGATCCTGACTATTTCTATCAAGGCGGACGGTACTTACTACTGGAATACAGGTAAGGAAGTCGAGACGGACCAGCAGCGTGACAGTGCCAGCGCTGTTGCCCTGCCTCAGTTGACGGAGCAGGTTACCAAGATCATGCGTGCAAGACCTGATACCCAGGTTTTCATCCGGGGTGACAAGGCTGTTAACTATGGGATAGTGGCAGCAGCCATGGGCGGCCTGCAGCAGGCAGGTGTACCCAATGTCGGGTTGATCACCGAGGCGCCTTGATGCAAGACCGTGAGCGTTCTCCTTCAGAGAGCTATTTCTGGCCTATCGTTTGGGCTGTGGCTCTCCATGTTGTCATTTTTGCCGCTCTGTTTGTGAGCTGGGCAATGGCACCGGAGCTGCCACAGTCCAAGCCAATTGTTCAGGCGACTCTGGTCCAGTTGAAATCCAAAAGCCCTGCTCAGGTGCAGACAGAGCAGAAGCTGGCTGGAGAGGCCAAAAAAACGTCTTCTCGCCAGTATGAAGTCGAGCAGATGGAGCAGAAGAAAGCAGAGCAGCAGGCCCAGGCCGCTGCTGCGGCGGCGGCAGCCGCCAAAGCTGCGGAACAAAAGAAAGCTGAGGACGCTCGAAAGGCGCAGCAGGTAGAAGCTGCCCAGAAAGCCGCTGAAGCCAAGGCCGAAGCGGCAAAAGCTGAGGCCGCAGCAAAGGCTGAAAAGGCAGCTCAGGAAAAAGCCGCCGCAGAGCAGCAGCGCAAATCTGAATTGGCAAAAAAACAGGCTGAGGAGGCTGCTCAGAAAAAGGCAGCCGCTGAAGAAGCTAAGAAGAAAGCAGCGGAAGACGCACAAAAGAAAGCGGCTGAAGCGGCAGAGAAAAAAGCAGCCGCTGAAGAAGCTAAAAAGAAAGCAGCTGAAGAGGCCAAGAAAAAAGCGGCCGAGCAGGCGAAAGCCAAAGCTGCTGAGGACGCCAAGAAAAAGGCAGCTCAGGCTGCCGCACGCAAGGCAGCAGAGGATAAGAAAGCACAGGCGTTGGCTGAGCTTCTTTCCGATGACACGCAGCGACAGCAGGCAATGGCTGATGAGGTAGGCGATGAGGTAGCGTCGAACTTTGATGACCTTATCGTGCGTCTGGTCAGTGAGCAATGGCGCCGCCCGCCATCTGCCCGCAACGGTATGAGTGTGGAAGTGCAAATTGAAATGCTACCTGACGGAACGGTAACCAATGCCAGTGTGACCCGGTCTAGCGGTGATTCTGCTTTCGATAGCTCGGCAGTGGCTGCCGTGCGCAACGTAGGACGCATACCTGAAATGCAACAGCTTGATCGCGCGACGTTCGACCAGCTTTATCGCAAGCGTCGCATTATCTTCAAACCGGAGGATTTGAGTCTGTGAATAACCTGATTCGTATCGTTCTGCTGGGATTCATGTTCCTGGTAGGCGCTGCCCATGCTGCCGACCCCCTGGTGGTATCCAGTGGCAATGACAAAGCCATCCCGATTGCAGTCGTGCCTTTTGGCTGGCAGGGTGGTCAACCACTGCCTGATGATATGGCCAATATCATTGGTAACGATCTGCGTAATTCCGGCTCTTTTGCTCCCATCGACCGGCAGAACATGCTTAGCCTGCCGACTCAGGCAAGCGAAGTGTCCTACAAGGATTGGCAGGCACTAGGGGTCAGCTATGTGCTGATCGGCAATATCGTGCCCAGTGGTGGTCGTCTGCAAATCCAATATGCACTGTTTAACATCGCTACACAGCAGCAGGTCATGACGGGTAGCGTAGGCGGGGGTACTGATCAGCTGCGCGACATGGCTCACTATATTTCCGATCAGTCATTCGAAAAGCTGACCGGTATCAAGGGCGCGTTCTCTACGAAGCTCCTGTACGTCACTGCCGAGCGTTTTTCCCAGAACAACACTCGTTATACCCTGCAGCGTGCAGACTATGACGGTGCTCGTTCCGTGACACTCCTACAGTCTCGTGAACCAATCCTGTCGCCTCGTTTTGCTCCTGATGGCAAGCGTATCGCCTATGTTTCCTTTGAACAGCAGCGTCCACGTATCTTTCTGCAGTACGTAGATACAGGTCGTCGTGAGCAGCTCACCAATTTCGAAGGATTGAATGGCGCTCCGGCTTTTTCTCCGGACGGTAACCGCCTGGCGTTCGTGCTGTCGCGCGATGGAAACCCTGAGATTTATGTGATGGACCTGAATTCGCGTCAGATTCGTCGCGTTACCAACGACTCTGCGATTGATACCGAGCCGTTCTGGGGGCGTGATGGGCAGACTATCTATTTCACTTCAGACCGTTCCGGAAAACCACAGATCTATAAAACCAATGTTAGCGGCGGTGGGGCAGAGCGCGTTACATTCGTAGGCAACTACAATGCGAACCCTAAACTGTCTGCCGATGAAAAAACGCTGGTAATGGTGCATCGTCAGGAAGGTTTCACCAACTTCCAGATTGGTGCCCAGGATCTTCAGCGTGGCAGCGTCCGGGTGCTCTCCAACACCAGTCTTAACGATTCGCCTACTGTTGCGCCAAATGGCACCATGGTAATCTACGCGTCCCGCCAGCAGGACCGAGGCGTACTGATGCTTGTATCCATCAACGGACGTGTGCGTATTACGCTACCCACCACCCAAGGCGATGTTCGCGAGCCTTCTTGGTCCCCTTACCTGAACTGACGGCAATATAATCTGTTCTATACAAAACACTTTGCGGTTCTTTAGGAGTTAACGATGGAAATGCTGAAATTCGGCAAGTTCGCTGCTCTGGCTTTGGCCATGGCCGTTGCAGTAGGTTGTTCTTCCAAGGGTGGTGATGCTTCTGGTGAAGGTGCTGGCGCTGGCGCCGGTGCTGTCGATCCAAACGCAGGCTATGGCGCTAACGCCGGTGCCGTTGATGGCAGCATGAGCGACGAAGCTGCTCTGCGTGCTATCACTACATTCTATTTCGAATACGACAGCTCCGATCTAAAGCCGGAAGCCATGCGCGCTCTGGACGTTCATGCTCGTGATCTGAAGACTAGTGGTCAGCGCGTTGTACTGGAAGGCCATACTGACGAGCGCGGTACTCGTGAGTACAACCTGGCTCTGGGCGAGCGTCGTGCCAAGGCTGTTCAGCGTTACCTCGTACTGCAGGGCGTTTCTCCGGCTCAGCTGGAACTCGTTTCCTATGGTAAAGAGCGTCCTGCTGCTATCGGTCATGACGAGCAGTCCTGGGCTCAGAACCGTCGCGTTGAGCTGAAGAAGTAAGATCTATGCCGAAGCGCCTGTTTGTACTGACATCGTTGGCTCTGTGCACTTCCGTTGTATGGGCACAGGTACCGGTTCAGGAAGGGGGATATGGTGGGAGCGGTTCTACTCCCGGCTATAGCACCCAAGGCGCTGCCTATGCAGGGGATGGGGGCGCTAGCGCCCCTGTCTCTGCACAGGGGCAGCTCTTCATGCAATTGCAGCAGATGCAGGATGATATAGCGCGCCTGCGTGGTCAGGTTGAAGAGCAGCAAAATGAAATCAATCAGCTAAAACAGCAAGGACTGGAACGTTACCAGGACCTTGATCGCCGAATTTCTGCAAGTGCTTCTTCTGGAGCGCCAGCGAATGCCACTGGTGGTAATGATGCTGGTTCGTCTGCAGGGGCTATCAATGCGAACGCCGCACCTGTTCCGCCAGCTTCTCAGGCCAACAGCGAGCCTGGTGATCCCGCAAAGGAAAAGCTGTATTACGATGCGGCCTTTGATCTGATCAAGGCAAAGGATTTTGCCAAGGCAAGCCAAGCCTTTACAGCGTTTCTGCGTAAGTATCCCAATAGCCAGTATGCGGGAAATGCCCAATATTGGTTAGGCGAAGTCAATATGGCTTCCGGGGATTTACAAGCCGCAGGACAGGCGTTTGCACGCGTAAGTCAGGCTTACCCAAATCATCCCAAGGTTCCAGACTCTCTTTACAAGCTGGCTGGTGTTGAGCAGCGGCTTGGAAATCGAGACAAGGCTAAAGCAATGTACCAACAGGTCATTGCGCAGTATCCTGGATCGTCTGCCGCACAATTAGCCCAGCGTGATCTCAAAAACCTGCCCTAACGGCAGGTTTTTTCGTTAGAATTCGCCTCCCTTTTTTCGCAACGGAGGCGGACGGCCTGTATCGCTGTCACGCCCGTGGCCTACATGCAACAAAACACTCTGCGTATTACCGAGATTTTCTACTCGCTGCAGGGGGAAACACGAACAGCTGGCTTGCCAACTGTTTTCGTGCGCCTTACAGGCTGTCCCTTGCGTTGCCAATATTGCGATACGGCTTATGCCTTCAGCGGCGGCCAGATCATGTCGCTGGACGAAATCGTTGAGCGTGTCGCTCAGTATAAGCCTCGCTATGTGTGTGTAACAGGAGGCGAGCCGCTTGCCCAGCCAAACTGCTTACCCCTGCTAGAGCGCCTATGTGACGCTGGCTATGAGGTGTCACTTGAAACCAGTGGTGCGCTCGACGTCGCGCCTGTAGATCGGCGAGTCGTCAAGGTCGTCGATCTGAAGACGCCCGGCTCTGCTGAAGTCTCTCGCAATCTGTACGACAACATTGATCATCTTACGCCAAACGATCAGGTGAAGTTCGTAATTTGCTCACGTGAAGATTACGAGTGGGCTGTGTTTAAGCTGATTCAGTATCGCCTTGATGAGCGGGTGGATGAGGTGTTGTTTTCCCCTAGCCATCAGCAGGTTACCCCGCGTCAGTTGGCTAAGTGGATTGTAGAAGACAACCTGCCGGTACGCTTTCAGCTGCAGCTGCATAAAATTCTTTGGAATGACGAGCCAGGACATTGATATGAACCAGAAAAAAGCCGTTATCTTGCTGTCTGGTGGCCTGGATTCTGCCACGGTTGTCGCCATGGCTCGGGCTGAGGGCTTTGCCTGCTACACCATGAGCTTTGATTATGGGCAACGTCATAGAGCCGAGCTCAAGGCCGCTGAACGTGTGGCAACTCAATTGGGTGTGGTCGAACACAAAGTGATTGGTTTGAACCTGAATGGTATTGGCGGCTCGGCGTTGACCGATAGCGCTATCGATGTGCCGGAAGCACCTACCGAGGGTATTCCTGTCACCTATGTACCTGCCCGTAATACCGTTTTTCTTTCGCTTGCCTTGGGTTGGGCTGAGGTGCTCGAGGCTCAGCATATCTTTATTGGTGTTAATGCGGTGGATTACTCAGGCTATCCAGATTGCCGCCCTGAATTTGTCGAGTCCTTTGAGCGTATGGCTAATCTTGCCACCAAGGCGGGCGTTGAGGGCAATGGCTTTAAAATCATTGCACCGCTCCAGTTCATGTCAAAGGCTGAGATTATCCAGTGGGGCGTCGCGAATGGGGTGGACTACTCCCTAACCGTCTCCTGCTACAAGGCTGACGACGAAGGGCGTGCCTGTAGGCGATGTGACAGTTGCCGCTTGCGTGCAGAGGGTTTCCGTGCGGCACACCTTGAGGATCCAACGCGATATTTTTAAAAAAGTTGCGCTAGGGTATTGATTATCCAGAAGAAATCATTATTATAGCACTCGCTTTCGGGGTCGTTAGCTCAGTCGGTAGAGCAGTTGGCTTTTAACCAATTGGTCGTAGGTTCGAATCCTACACGACCCACCATTTTCCTCCCCTTGTTGTTTCGTTAGATCGCCGCTTCCTGGCGATACACTCCTTCTGTCCCTTTAGCGTTTGGGTGTAGCGAGCATGTCGCAAATCTCGGAACGACTTCTGGTTCAAGCCCATCTCGCGGCTAAGCAGCCTAAAATTTTAAGTGCAGCTGAAACAGAGCATTTTAGCCATGCCATTGCGGCTGAGCTCAAAGCGCGTGACGCTGTTCTACTTGCGCATTACTATACCGATCCCATTCTGCAAGCGCTTGCCGAGGGAACGGGCGGGTGCGTGGCAGACTCGCTCGAAATGGCACGCTTTGGTAACCAGCATAAGGCCTCTACAGTCGTGGTGGCTGGGGTGCGTTTCATGGGAGAAACTGCCAAGATTCTGAATCCCGAGAAGCGAGTGCTCATGCCTACGCTGGAGGCTACTTGTTCACTGGATATCGGATGCGGAGCTCAGGAGTTCGCTGCGTTCTGCGATAAGCATCCCGAGCGGACGGTAGTGGTTTATGCCAATACTTCAGCTGCCGTAAAAGCCAGGGCAGATTGGGTTGTAACCTCTGGCTGTGCCCTAGATATCGTTGAGCACCTGATGGATAACGGCGAACCTATTCTTTGGGCGCCGGACCGTCATCTAGGCCGCTACATTCAGCGGGAAACAGGTGCCGATATGCTGCTTTGGGATGGCGCTTGCATCGTTCATGAGGAGTTCAAGTCTTCTCAGCTGACTGATATCAAATCGCTCTATCCTGATGCTGCGGTTCTGGTGCATCCCGAATCTCCTGAGGCGGTGATCGAGCTGGCGGACATGGTTGGCTCGACCAGTCAAATGATCAAGGCTGCACAGACGATGCCTAACTCGACGTTTATTGTCGCAACGGATAAAGGCATCTTTTATAAAATGCAGCAGTTGTGTCCTGACAAAGTATTCATTGAGGCGCCTACGGCGGGTAATGGTGCTGCTTGTCGTAGTTGTGCGCATTGCCCTTGGATGGCCATGAATACCTTGGAGCGTACGCTGGCCTGTTTGCAGGAGGGTAGCGGTGAGGTTCTGGTTGATCCTTCCCTGATACCTAGGGCAGTAAAACCACTCAAGCGCATGCTGGACTTTACCCAGGCAGCAAGATTAAGGCAGACAGGAAACGCCTGATGGGCGTTTCCTGTCCTGTTTCCTGTCACAGGATTTCTTCAGCAGTTCGCTTTTGCGTAATCATTTCCTGCTGACGTGCATCTATCCGCGCCGCTAACTGAAAATTATTTGAAGCACGCTGTTTTGCAAATCCCAGCTGCTGTATGGCCTGATCATAATCACCTGTCAGGGCAAAGTATTCGGCACGGGCCTGATGGACCTCTATCAGCTGACCCGCTTGGCCGCGCACCTCTGCAGCCCGGTACCATACATCAGGGTCCAGTGGGCGCGCTTTGATTACCTTGTCCAGTAAAGCGCTGGCATCCTTGGGCTTATCGAGCTTAACCAGTAGATCGGCTTGTAGCATGTTGACCGCGAAGTTATCGGGATACATTTCCATCATTCTCGCTACGCGCTTTTGTGCGTCAGGCAGCCGGTTATTGGTAATGTCGAGCTCGATCTGGGCCAGGTTGTACGTGACATCGTTTGGAGAGGCATCCAGTAAAGGCTTAAGCGTTTCGCGTGCTTCATTAAGTTGGCCGAGGCGAGTCAAGCCAACAGCAAGGCCATAACGTGCTGCTTCCAACTTTGGGTTTTCATCCAACATGGCACGAAAGCGCTTGACGGCTATGCCTGGAGTTTCCTCGAAAAGCAGCTGAACCCTTGCGCGCATCAGTTGATACTGCAGGCTGTCTTCTCGTCCTCCTGCGGGATACTGATCTGCACGGTTACGAGTATCTGCAACGCGATCCTCTGTTACCGGGTGGGTAAGGAGAAATTCGGGTGGTCGCTGATCGTAACGGTATTGCCTAGCCAATCGGCTAAACATATTGGGCATGCCTCGTGGGTCATAGCCAGCCTTAGCCAAGTTGATCAGGCCTACCCGGTCCGCTTCCTGCTCGTTCTGACGAGAGAAGCGGAGCTGACTTTGTATGGCGGCTGCCTGTGTAGAGGCAATCGCTGCGATACCGGCATCACCACCGCCAGCAGCAGCGGCTACAATGCCGGCCAGCATGGCTGCCATCAACGGTAGTTGCATGCGCTTCTGATTTTCGACGCCTCGTGCAAAGTGCCGCTGGCTCAGGTGGGCTAATTCGTGCGCGAGGACGCCTGCATACTCAGCTTCGGTCTGGGCATACAGGAATAGCCCCCCATTGACGCCTACGACCCCACCGGGGGCAGCAAATGCGTTAATTTGTGGGTCTTTGATCAGGATGAATACGAGGCGATGATCTTGAATCTGGCTCGTCTCGGCCAGTCTATAAACACTGCTTTCCACGAACTGCTTGAGTTGTGGGTCGGTCAGTGTCGTGACTTGCCCCCTGAGCATACTCAACCAAGTGCGGCCAAGCTGAAACTCCTGTTCAGGAGAGACAACTGAAGAGCTTGCATCCCCTAGCGACGGTAGATCAGTGGCTGCGGGAGCGGGTACAGCTATCAGGCAGGACAGACCAAGAAGGGCAGGGCGCAAAAATTTCATAGGGGCGCTCATGACTGCAAAACCCTTACTTTATCTGTCCCCACAGCTGCTGCCTAGCGATGAAAGGCTGTGAACGTTATCCTTGGAATTTATGGAGTTTTCTTATGAGTGAATCCAGTACTTATACAGGGCCGTGTGATGCGGAGCTGGATGCCAGTGGATTAAGTTGCCCACTGCCATTGCTGAAAGCCAAAATGGAACTGAACCGCTTGGCCTCTGGCTCGGTATTGAAGGTCACGGCAACGGATGCCGGCTCGCAGCGTGATTTCAGGACCTTTGCCCAGTTGTCAGGGCATGCATTGATCGGCGAGCAGGCACAGGAAAACGTATTTCATTATTGGTTGCGCAAGGCATGAAGTGCAGGGAGGCAGAAGCCTCCCTTGGAAATCAACTGTTCAGGGCCTGGGCCTCTGCTAGAACGTCTTCCACGTGTCCCGGGACCTTTACCCCACGCCATTCCCGGCGAAGAATCCCTTCCTTGTCGATCAGGAAGGTACTGCGGTCAACTCCCATATACTCCTTGCCGTACAGCTTCTTCAATTTGATCACATCAAACAGCGTACACAGCGCTTCTGATTTGTCACTGATCAGATCAAATGGAAATGCCTGCTTGGCTTTGAAGTTTTCATGGGACTTGATGCCGTCGCGGGAGACACCAATTATTACGGTATTGGCAGCCTGGAATGCCTCGTAATGATCGCGAAACCCCTGGCCTTGGGTTGTGCAGCCCGGCGTGCTGTCTTTGGGATAAAAATACAATACAACCTGCCGACCCCTGAACGTGTCGAGCGACAGGTCCTTTCCGCCAGTAGCAGCCGCTATGAAATCGGGAACGGGTTGATCAACGGTAACTGTCATGTTCGTTTCTTCACTTAGCTTACTGGATTACGGGTTCTGAGGTCGCCAGGGCTCGATCAGCGCGTCAAGGTTCAGTGCGTCCGCAAAGTCCAGGAATTGATCCCGTAGCCAACTGATCTGAGTACCGGCTGGCAGAATGACCGTAATGGTCGCTGTCAGCATGGTGCCGCCTGTCTGGGGCGCCTGATAAGTATCGCAAACCAGGCTTTCTACCTCTATGCGATGGTCGGTAAAGAACTGGCAGAGTTCATTGAGAATATCCGAGCGATAGGCCGCACTGACATAAACGACGTACGGTAGGGCTTGCGCTCGGTTTTCCAACGCTGCGCTACGTGTTACACCAATCGTGAAACCTTGTCGCTTTGCCAGAGCAGGTAAACTGGACTCCAGTCGAGCCAGGCCGTCCCAGTTGCCGGACACTTGAAGGATCAGTGCGCTGAATTCGCCGTGTCGGCTCAGGCGGCTGCTGACGACCGCGCAGCGGCTTTCCAAACACGTGCGATAGAGCACATTGGTTAGCTCCATAGGGTTGGAGCCCAGCGCGCTGATAACTAGAAATTGCTCACGAGGCGGTGGTGTAGCAGACATTCAGTGTTTCCTGATGATGAAACCGGTAGACCGGCCAAAACCGAAGGGTAGCGAAAAGCGCGTTGTTGGGGAATGCCTTACCGGAGCTTGGCTTGTGCAAGGCTGGTAGCGTCAGTACCATTACGGGTCTCTTTTCTCGGCAGGAGCGGTTGCATGATCACAGGCAGTATGGTGGCGCTGGTCACGCCCATGGATGCACAGGGGCATCTGGACTGGTCCAGCCTGACCAAGCTGGTTGATTTTCATCTGACCGAAGGCACCAATGCCATCGTTGCGGTCGGAACAACTGGCGAGTCCGCCACTCTGGATGTAGAAGAACACACCGAGGTCATTCGCCGTGTAGTCAAACAGGTGGCTGGCCGTATTCCCGTCATTGCAGGGACGGGCGGCAATTCCACGCGTGAGGCGGTTGATCTAACGCAGGCGGCCAAGGATGCAGGTGCGGACGCTTGCCTGCTGGTTACGCCTTACTACAACAAGCCAACCCAGGAAGGCCTGTATCAGCATTTCCGGCATATCGCCGAATCCGTAGCGATTCCTCAGATCCTTTACAATGTGCCCGGTCGTACGGCCTGTGACATGTTGGCCGAGACGGTGGAACGGCTTTCGACAGTGCCGAATATCGTTGGTATCAAGGAAGCGACAGGCGATTTGCAGCGCGCCCGTGACATTCTGGATCGTGTGAGCAGCGATTTCATGCTGTACTCCGGAGATGATGCCACGGCTGTTGAACTGATGTTGATGGGCGGCAAAGGCAATATTTCTGTTACAGCCAACGTGGCGCCCCGTGACATGAGCGAACTTTGCGCGGCTGCCCTGCGTGGCGACGCCGAGACTGCTCGTGCGCTTAATGAAAAATTGATGCCTCTGCACAAGAACCTGTTCATCGAGTCCAATCCGATCCCGGTCAAGTGGGCGTTGCATGAAATGGGAATGATGCCTGAGGGTATCCGTCTTCCTCTGACCTGGTTGAGTCCGCGCTGTCATGAGCCGCTTCGCCAGGCAATGCGTCAGTCCGGTGTGCTGGCCTGATGGAGAATTTACGCATGAAGCGACTGGCTGGACTAACAACCCTTGCCGTAGTAATCAGCACGACCAGTGGGTGTGGCTGGCTATGGGGCGAGCACGGGTATTTTCGTGATCGCAGTAATGATTATCTGGAGTCGCGTCAAACGGCTCCGATGCAGGTTCCGACTGATGTTCAGGCCAAGTCCTTGCAGCCCCTGCTACCCATTCCCGCTAACGTAGCGGATACCCAGGATCATCCTGCAGAGTTCGAGGCTCCACGGCCTCAAGCATTGGCTGTCCAGGCTGATACGGGTAGCTATAGCCTGCAGCGCAATGGTAAGGCTCGCTGGATCGTCGCTCAAAAGCAGCCTGCCGAGATCTGGCCGGTGGCCAATCAGTTCTTTACCGATAATGGCTTCGTGATTGGTGAGGCACGTCCGCAGACCGGTGAGTTCACGACACGCTGGCAACCTTTGACCGACCTGACGACACCGTTGGCTCGCAGCTTGAGCACAGGTGGTGATATCGAGCCGGGCTCCGAAACACGTATTCGGGTGCGGATCGAGCCAGGGGTTTCCAGCAACACCAGTGAAATCTTTGTACAAAGCCAGACGCGCAGGACTGGCAGCAGCAGTGAGCCGAACTGGTCTTCTCGTTCGGATACATCGGCCTTCGATGCAGCCCTGCTGAATGAAATGGTAACCAGTCTGGCAAGTGCCGATACCCAAGGTGGTTCAGTATCTCTGTTGGCTGCTGGTTCCTACGATACGCCTGAGCGGGTCTCCTATACGAGAGATGGCAATGGCGACCCGATGCTGAGCCTGACGAGCGACTTTGATCGTGCCTGGTCCAGTGTCGGTCGTGCCCTGGAAGGCGCTAACATACGCGTTGACGATATGGACCGTAGCTTGGGGGTGTACTACATCAATCTGGCTGAGGGTGCACGCAAGCCCAACGAGGACAAGCCTGGGTTCTTCAAGCGCCTGTTTGGTCATGAGCCCTCCAAGGAAGAAGAAAACGCTCGTGCCGAGCGTTATCAGGTTCGTCTGACCAATGTAGGCGATGCTGTTCAAGTCACGCTGGATAAAGACATCAACACCGTAGCGCCAGCCGATATGGCCGAGACGGTGCTGAAAAAGCTACAGACGAGCATGCAATATGCGCTTCGCGGTCCTGGGCAGCGGGAGCCGGGGGAATTCAACCCTGGTTCACAGCCATAACACCTACATACTGATCGATTGCGGTTTTCCGCTACGTGAAACGATAAGACGCCTGGCTCGCCTGGGCGTCGAACCTACACAACTCGATGCCATTCTCGTTACCCATGAGCATTCCGACCATGTTCATGGGGTCGAGCTGTTATCGCGTCGTTATGGGATTCCGGTTTATCTGACCGAGGGTACAGTGCGCGGCTTACGCAAGCCTATTGCTGCTACAACGGTACTGGCAGCAGGCGATACGCTAGAGTTAGAAGCCATTGAGATCAAAAGCGTTCCTGTGTCTCATGATGCATACGATCCGACACAGTTCGTCTTCTTTGATGGCCGGCGTCGCTTGGGTGTGCTTACCGATCTGGGCGAGGCTACAACGACAGTACTGGAGTGTTATCGTGATCTGGACGCCCTGGTGATCGAGGCGAACCACGACCGGCAGATGCTAGATGAAGGTTTGTACCCCTATTTTCTGAAAGCGCGGGTCAGTGGATCACACGGTCATTTAAGTAATCAACAGGCGGCCTCGCTGGTTTGCCGCTTGCAATGCGATGCCCTGCAGCATCTTGTGTTGGCGCATCTGAGTGAAAAGAACAATCGGCCGCATCTGGCTCGGCAAACGTTCGTCGACACCCTGGGGTGCGATGCGGACTGGCTGCAGGTCGCCGATCAGCACGAAGGTCTTGGTTGGCAGCTCATTGCCTGAACCTTCGATTATTTAAAAGCGGAGCCATCATGGAAAAACGCACCGAACTCTACCGCGGCAAAGCCAAGTCTGTGTTCACGACGGACAACCCGGATCGTCTCATTCTTCTCTTTCGCAATGATACGTCTGCGTTCGACGGTCAAAAGGTAGAGCAGCTTGATCGTAAAGGCATGGTGAACAACAAGTTCAACGCCTTCATCATGCAAAAGCTTGAGGCAGCAGGGATTCCAACCCAATTCGATGCGTTGCTTGCGGACAATGAATGTCTGGTTAAAAAGCTCGACATGATTCCTGTGGAGTGTGTGGTTCGTAACTATGCTGCTGGTAGCCTAGTGCGTCGCCTGGGTGTTGAGGAAGGGCTGGAGCTTTCCCCGCCTACGTTTGAACTGTTCCTCAAGAATGATGCATTGCACGATCCCTTTATCAACGAAACCCATGTCTATGCGTTTGGTTGGGCTACGCCTGAACAGCTGTCTCGCATGAAAGAGCTGACGTTCCAGGTGAACGACGTGCTGAAAGAGCTGTTCGATGACGCAGGGCTGCTGCTGGTGGATTTCAAGCTGGAGTTTGGTGTGCATCATGGCCAGATTGTGCTGGGCGATGAGTTCAGCCCTGATGGCTGCCGTCTATGGGATAAGGAAACCCGTAAGAAGATGGACAAGGATCGCTTTCGCCAAGGGCTGGGTGACGTTATCGAGGCCTATGAAGAAGTGGCTAACCGCTTAGGCGTACCGCTCTAAGGTTGGCAGGCGGCTTTTGCAAACGCCTGATAATGGTAGAAATTTTGCATTCAAGGCTTCGCCTGACGCATTTCAGCTGTTATCATGCGCTGCATTGGAGAGGTGCCGGAGTGGCCGAACGGGACGGATTCGAAATCCGTTGAGTCAGCAATGGCTCCTAGGGTTCAAATCCCTATCTCTCCGCCATATTAAAAAGCCCCGCAGTTATGCTGCGGGGCTTTTTAATTTCTATACAGCTCAAATCAAATTATTTTCTTTTTTCCACGCCTCGAAGTGTTCGAGCTCAAGACGTATGTCTTCTCCTTTTTCAAGGGATTCTTGCATTGAGCGGATACGGATCAGGCGCTCATGCATGGCCTCCGGGATATCGAGACCTTCCTCCTGATGCGCTTTGATTTCATTTACACCTTCGTCCAACGCATTAGAAAGGTGTTGTTTCAGGTCAGCGATATTGTGGGAAGTCGTGTCGATCATGGGCGCTCCGGTAACGGGTGTATTGCTCAGCCTAGGCGATAGGAACGAAAGCTGTGAAAAGCTAGGACGTCCATGCCTAGCGAGGCAACCAAAGGGCAAAGAGATAGACTTGCCCTTTGGTTAATGGTGTCAGGGTTGCGCATTAGCTGGTGGTTGCTGATAGAGGTCGAGTAGTTTCAGCGTGACACCGTTGGTCCAGCCAAAGCCATCCTGCAGTTTGTACTCACCACCGCCACCTCCCTGGCTTGAACCCTCCACATCATATTTCTCGACCAGTTTGTGCTCTTTAGTGAACAGCGTCTGCACCTGATCAAGGAAACCCTGGCCGATGGTTCTGGCTAGATCCTGCTGGTCATAGCGGCGCAAGCCTTCTACGGCGATCCATTGAAGCGGAGCCCAGCCATTGGGAGAGTCCCACTGCTGTCCGTTATGGATTTGCGTAGTGACAAGCCCACCGGTTTTGACCAGATTCTTTTCAACAGTCAATGCGGTTTGCCGGGCTCTATCGGAATTGGCGATCCCTGCATAAAGAGGATAGAGCGAAGCGGCTGTGATCTGATCGCTGAGTTGATTCTTCTGCCAATCGTAGTCAGCGTAATAGCCCTTGTTGTTCCACAGGTGTTTCTCTATGGCAGCCTTTCGCGCTTCTGCACGCTGGCTGTAGCGTTGCGTACAAGTCGACATGGCGTTCTTTTCACAAGCAAGTGCAATTGTGGTTTCCAGATGATGGAGAAGGCTGTTGAGGTCTACCGGAACGATAGCGGTTGTACGGATAGTCGCGAGAGTTTTCCCATCACCCAGCCAGCGTGACGTGTAGTCCCAGCCACTTTCTGCCCCGGCTCGCAGGTCTCGGTAAACCTCATTGACCGGGCGATTAGCAGCCTTGGCTGCCGTTTCCTTGTCTTGCATGTAGGATTCCTGGCGAGGTGTATCGCTGGCATCCCAGTAGCGGTTGAATAGCGTACCGTCAGCCAGACGAACAACGTGCTGGGCAGCCTCGCCAGGCTTTAGCGTTTGCGAACCTTCCATCCAATAAGCGTATTCCTTTTGCAATTGCGGAAGGTAACGGCGATAGACTTCATCCCCCTCCGTCTTTGCCTCCAGTTCAACCATATAAGAGAAGAAGGGTGGCTGGGAGCGGCTCAGATAGTAGGTGCGATTGCCATTGGGGATATGGCCATAGGTATCGATCAGGTAGGCGAAGTTATCCAGCATCTGACGCGCCAACTTCGTTTGTCCACTCTCTACCAGGCCAAGCATGGTGAAGTAGGAGTCCCAATAGTACAGCTCGCGAAAGCGACCCCCCGGAACAACATAGGGGTAGGGTAGCGGCAGCATACTGCTATATGCCGGTACCTTCTCATAATGTCGTGTGAGTACAGGCCAGAGGTTATCGATATGTTCACGAATATCGGTACCTGTCTGAGGCTTTTGGGTTTCAGCAGCTCCTGATGGTTCGAAGTTGTCCGCCACAAAGCGTCTGAGATCAAAGCCAGGGTTGGCTCGTTTCGCCAAGTAGTCCGCCCGGATAGTGGCGGGAGGCCTTAGCGGTAGGGCATCGACAAAATGCTTTTGATCGTCGAACAACCATTGCTGCTGTACGGCTGCAAATAATTCCGGGTACGCCTGGTCTGGTGGGAGTGCCTGATGCTGTTGGGCATTTTGATAGCTCCACATCTCGGATCTGTCTGTAGCAGTGGCACAGGCACCCAACAGAACAACCGAAGCGGAAAAGGCCAGAAGCCGAGTGGATCGATAAGCGTGGCGGACGAGAGGAAATGTCATGGAAAACCCATTCTGATCATTCTCAACCATCGACCAGCTGATTATCCGGCAAGTTCGTCCAGTCAAGCTTTGTTTTTTGTTCGGCTATTGAAAACGGTCAGGTTCATTTTAAAGTTTTGCCCGCAATAGCCTTTTTCTTTTGCGGAGATTTACGCTTTTTTGATAAATGGCCAATTGCTATCAGGTAAGATAAGAAACCTTGTCTTTCGGTGTGCTTGACCGATGCATTTCTCTACTGTGAGTTATCGCTATTTGAAGGCCGGTACTATTTACCAGGTAGAAATTGACTCGCCTGCTTCTGGTCGCACTCAGGATATTTACGAGGCTGTTTTTCGTCATTTGGTCAATTTTGAAAGCGAACCAATCATTGTGGCCATGATGCTCAACAATGGTGGGAAGGCTGTTATCCAGAACAAGCGCTTCGATCCTGAGATCAAGACGACTCATATGGTCTCAACTATCGAGACACTTGAAATCTGCATGGATTATGAAAACTGGGTAGAAGTCATTCTGTTGCCCTTGCCTAGGGACTGACTGCACCCATCATTTTCTACCCCTCTACTACCTGTCTTGTCGGGTATGGCTCGGACGTTATGTTGACGTCATGGGTTTGTTATATGGCATCCTCTGGCCTACCAACCTTGCCAGGATGTGCCGATGAGCTCTACAGGTATAGTAATCGCTGCTGCACAGATCACGCCGGTTGGTCATGACATTCAAGCCAATGTCGAGCGCCATGTCTGTGTAATCGAACAGGCTGCTCGGCAAGGCGTCGACTTTCTTGTCTTTCCTGAACTGTCACTGACAGGGTATGAGCGGAAGACGGCTAGCCAGAATGCGTTGTTGCCCAATGACTCTCGCTTGGTGCCGTTGCGTAAGGCTACTGCTCAGACAGGCATATCAATCCTGGCAGGCATGCCGTTAAGTTCGACAGGGAAGCCGCTTATTGCGGCGCTGGTAATAGGTGCGGGGCGGGACGACGTGCTATATACCAAGCGATACCTGCACGAAGGTGAAGACCAGGCATTTCAGGCGGGAAGCGGTGGGCCACTGCTACTTCTTGAGAACGAGCGCATAGCCTTGGCCATATGTGCCGACACAAGTCACCCCGAGCATGCTGTAAGTGCGGCTCAGGCGGGTGCTTCTCTTTATGTCACCAGCGCTCTGATTACGCCAGGTGGTTTTGAAGCTGATACTGCGCAGCTAAGGTCATATGCGCAGATTCATGGCTTTCCTGTCCTGTTGGCTAACCATGTAGGCGAAACCGGTGGCTGGCTTGCGACCGGACGTAGTACGTTCTGGCTGCCTGATGGTGAAATTGTTATCCAGGCGCCACATGACCGTGAAGCGCTCGTAATCGCGTCCCGTAATGGTTCTACCTGGCAGGGGCGGGTGGTACTGCTGAGTTGAGACTACACCGTTACGGATTGTTGAAATACTGTGAGGTAGCCGCTCAGTACGAGCTGCATGAGCAATTTAGCGACAGGCGAAGACCTTGTTGCCAAGCATGAAGGAGCTTCCATGCGTATCTCTTTGTCCATTCTTGCGATTGTCACAAGCCTGGGTATGACACATTACACCTACGCTGATGAGGTGAAATGTCCCTATGATAAGCCTGTGATATTTGCAGGTCTCAACTGGGAGAGCGGCATGTTCGCCACTGAAGTGCTGCGCTTTCTGGTGGAAAAGGGCTATGGCTGCAAGACCGATGCGATTCCCGGCAATACAGTAACGATGGAAAATGCGCTGGCGCAAAACGATATTCAGGTAACAGGCGAGCAGTGGGCTGGCCGTAGCCCATTTTGGCGTGAGGCGGAGAAGGCCGGCAAGGTGTTCTCGGTTGGAGAAACGGTCAAGGGTGCTACGGAGGGATGGTGGGTTCCAGAATATCTGGTTAAGGGCGATTCGGCTCGTGGGATTGAGGCCAAGGCGCCTGAGCTGAGGTCTGTAACGGATTTGTCGCGATACAAGGATCTGTTCAAGGATCCTGAATCACCCGACAAAGGCCGTTTCTATAATTGCCCGACTGGCTGGACCTGTGAAATCGTCAATACGCAAAAGCTCAAGGCCTACAAGTTAACTGACAGTTTTACGAATTTCCGTACTGGAACCGGTCCAGCCCTGGACGCAGCCATCAGTACGGCTATCCGCAGAGGCGAGCCGATCGTGTTTTACTACTGGTCGCCTACGCCGTTGATGGGCCGCTTCAAGCTGATACAGCTTGAGGAGCCACCGTTCAGTCAGCAAGCCTGGGAAACACTTTCCGACTCCAAGAATCCCAGTCCTCTACCGTCCCGCTCGCTCCCTGCGAAGATTACGATCGGCATCTCGAAAGATCTGCATGACCAGGCACCTGAGCTTGTACAGCTGTTTGAAAAGGTGCAAATACCGCTTCCATTATTCAACAACATATTGGCCGAAATGGCGGAGAAACATAAGGATGCCGATGCGATGAGCCTAGCGTTCTTCAAGGAACATCGCGATATATGGTCTGCCTGGCTTTCGGCTGATGCCGCGGCGCGGGTGGATGCCGCCTTGAACGCACAGTGAGTATTTATCCGTGACATTGTTAGCTGCATGGCCCATGTACGTTACGCCTGAACCGGTACGCGAGGCCGGTCAGATCTTTATCGAGCGGGTCCTGGCGCATCTGGGTATTCAACAATGTGAGGAAGCGCCCGCTGATCTCATGGCGCAATGGTCATCACCGAGCCTGTTGTTATCTCAGAGCTGCGGCTATCCGGTGATGACGCGCCTGCGCGATAAGGTTCAGATCGTAGCAACGCCTTGTTATGAGCTGAGCGGCTGTGAAGGTGCTCAGCACCGCAGTTTTATCGTGGTCCACGCAGATGATGAGCGCAGTACCCTGGAGGCCTTTCGAGGTGCGCGTGTGGTCATCAACGCGCTGGACTCTAATAGCGGCATGAATTTATTAAGGGTGACAGTCGCGCCCATGGCTGAAAAGGGGCGATTCTTTGGTGAGGTCAAGGCCAGCGGTGCCCATGTGACAAGCCTGGAGTTACTCAGCCGCGGCGAGACGGAATTGACAGCTATTGATTGCGTCACCTGGGGGTACCTTGAGCGTTATGCGCCTGACACGTTAGCTCGCACACGAGTTCTTGCCCGCACGGAGCTGACGCCTGCGTTGCCGATCATTACCGCAGCGTCACGTAGTCTGGAAGAGGTACAGCAGATGCAGCACGTGCTGAACGAAATCCTGCAGGAGCAGCCTGCGCTGGCTGAAACACTGGCTATTCGCTCGTTTGTACCGGCCTCCCTTGACGATTATCGAATGATTCTTGCCCAGCGTGATCGAGCAATGGCCGCTGGATATCCCATTATCGCATGAGTAGCCGGACAGGCTTTTTCCTGTTTCGCTGTAGTTTTTATGAAACTGCAAAGGGCATCCAGGCTCAAAACAGCCGCTTCGATAGGTAACGACTTTTCGCGCCGGGCAGGCGTATGGATGCTAAGGACGCAGATCATGAACGCAAGAAATGGCCTGGCGGTAGGCCTTTTGGCGCTGGGGCTGGTTATAGGCAACGCGCAGGCAGCCGGTTGGTGTGAGTCTGGTAAGCCAGTCAAGTTCGCCGGTGTGAACTGGGAAAGCGGGATGCTTCTCACCGAGCTGATGTCGACAGTCTTGAGGGAAGGCTACGACTGTAAGACCGATAGTATTCCAGGTAACTCGATTACGTTAGAGGCTGCACTTTCCTCTAATGATATTCAGGTTTTTGCTGAAGAGTGGATCGGTCGTAGTGACGTCTGGAATAAAGCTGCTGATGCAGGCAAGGTAGTAGGCGTTGGTACACCCATCAAAGGTGCGACGGAAGGCTGGTACGTGCCGCGCTATCTGGTGGAGGGCAAGAATGCCAATGCTCCAGATCTCAAGTCCATCAGTGATCTGCCTAAATATGCCATGCTGTTTCGCGATCCAGAGGAGCCTGGGAAAGGACGGTTTTATAATTGCCCAGCCGGCTGGACATGCGAGCTGGAAAATACCGAGATGCTCGAACGCTATGGCTTGGCCGACATGTTTACTAATTTTCGTCCGGGCACAGGGCCGGCACTGGATGCCGCAATCCTATCGGCCGTGAAGCGCAAGCAGCCCATCCTGACTTATTACTGGTCGCCTACGCCACTATTGGGGCGAGCGGATCTCATTAAGTTAGCCAGCAAGCCGGAAGATGAAAAAGCCATAACGGTGCAGGCTGGATTGTCCAAACCCTTTTATGAAAACGCCCCGGAGCTTGTTGCCGTTCTGGAAAAGGTCAACGTACCGATTGACCTGTTGAACAAGGCGTTGGCAGAACAGGCCGAGCATAAGCAGGACGCGCCTACCGCTGCCAGAGCTTTTCTGAAGGCGCACCCCGATGTCTGGCATGAATGGGTTGATGCTGCCGCTGCACAAGAAATCGAGGCCTCTTTGTAGGCTTTCGCAGGTCATGTGAGGGTAGGCCCTGTTTGAAGGGCCTACCTTTACCAAACGGGCATGTCTATGTTTCCTGACAATCTCACGTTTTCTATTGCTGACTGGGTCAATGGCTGGGTAGACGCTCTGGTCGCCAATTATGGCGATATGTTCCGCCAGATCTCCGATGTGCTTCTACTGGCAATCGTCCGGCTTGAAGGCGCTCTCCGGACAACACCGTGGTGGTTGATTCTGCTGGTCGTGGCCGTTGTGTCCTACCACGCCACGCGACGTGTGATACCGGCTGCGGTCATTACCGGGCTGCTATTTCTCGTGGGCGCCATGGGGTTATGGGACAAGCTCATGCAGACCTTGGCGCTGATGCTGGTCGCGACACTGATTGCGGTACTGATCGGCATTCCCTTGGGCATTCTGTGTGCACGCAGTAACCGGCTGCGTACGGTGTTGCTGCCACTGCTGGACATCATGCAGACCATGCCTAGCTTTGTGTATCTCATTCCTGTCCTAATGCTGTTTGGTTTGGGTAAAGTGCCGGCTATCTTTGCCACTGTCATTTATGCAGCGCCACCGCTGATTCGTCTGACCGATCTGGGAATCCGACAGGTCGACAAGGAAATCATGGAGGCCGTCAATGCTTTTGGTGCCAATCGCTGGCAACAGCTGTTTGGCGTACAGCTCCCATTGGCCTTGCCTAGCATCATGGCAGGTATCAACCAGACCACTATGATGGCATTGTCTATGGTTGTAATCGCTTCGATGATCGGTGCACGTGGCTTGGGTGAAGAAGTGCTGGTCGGTATCCAGACGCTCAACGTAGGCAAGGGGCTCGAAGCAGGTCTGGCGATTGTTATCTTGGCGGTCGTGATTGATCGCATTACTCAGGCGTATGGTCGTTCACGCTATGAGGGCGAGCGATGAAAATTCAGCTCGATAACGTCTATAAGATATTCGGCCGTCGCGAAGCCGCAGCGCTTGAGCTGGTCCGCCAGGGCCGGGATAAGGATCAGGTGCTGGCGGAAACCGGGTGTGTCGTCGGAGTCAATGGGCTATCGCTGTCCATCGAAGCGGGCGAAATATTTGTGATTATGGGGCTGTCAGGCTCGGGCAAATCAACGCTGGTTCGGCATTTGAATCGCCTGATTGATCCCACCAGCGGTTCTATCCGAGTCGATGGCGAGAACATACTGGCCTATGACATGCAGCAGCTCAGGCATTTCCGGCGCCACAAGATCAGCATGGTTTTCCAGGGCTTCGGGCTGTTACCCCATAAAACCGTACTGGGTAATGTGGCCTACGGCTTGAAACTGCGTGGCGAAAGCCGGACTGCACGAGAAACGCATGCACAGCACTGGATTGAAGCGGTAGGGCTCAAAGGGTATGAGCGCAAATGTCCCCATCAGCTGTCAGGCGGTATGCGCCAGCGAGTCGGGCTGGCCAGGGCGTTAGCAGCTGACACAGAAATCATCCTCATGGACGAAGCGTTCTCGGCGCTCGATCCACTGATTCGTGCCGAGATGCAAGATCAGTTGCTGGAGTTACAGCAGCGCCTGCACAAGACCATCGTGTTCATTACCCACGATCTGGACGAGGCGGTCAGGCTGGGAAACCGGATTGCAATCATGCGGGACGGCCAGCTGATTCAAGTGGGAAGCTCGCAGCACATTCTCAACGAACCGGCAGACGAATATGTTGATCGTTTCGTTCGACGATATCGAAACCGGAGTATCTCCGGGGCAAATGTCTAGCTCAATGATTTGAAACAAAAACAAATCAGCGATACGACAAAAATTTCACATCTTTCTTTTGGCTATAGTTCAGGGTAACCGGGTGCCTTTGGTAACTCATAGGCGCCTTAACTCTCCTATTTCTGAGAAAAAGGTTCATGGATTACCTCCAGCAGTTGATTTCGGATCCTACCGCCTGGGTTGCCTTGGCAACGCTGATCGCCATGGAAGTGGTGCTTGGTATTGATAACCTTATCTTTATTTCCATTCTGACCAACAAGCTGCCCGAGCAGCATCGGCAAAAGGCCAGGCGTATTGGAATAGGCCTGGCGCTGGTCATGCGACTGGGCCTTTTGGGAACGGTTGCCTGGATCGTTCAGCTCACCGAGCCGGTGATCGAACTCTTTGGCAAGGGCTTCTCATGGAAAGATATCATCCTGATAGCAGGTGGTCTCTTCCTGCTCTGGAAAGCAACCAAGGAGATCCATCACAACGTGGATCCTGACCCAGAAGGCGACCTATTCGAAGGTAAAAGCGGCGAAAAGGCCGTTACCCTCGGGTTTACCTCGGCCATCGTCCAGATTCTCATGCTCGATCTGGTTTTCTCCATCGACAGCATTATTACGGCTGTCGGGATGACCGAGCATGTGCCCATTATGATCATCGCCGTTATCGTCGCGGTGACCGTCATGTTGGTCGCCGCTGATCCGCTGGCGCGCTTCATCAATAACAATCCCACGGTTGTCATGCTGGCGCTGGGCTTTCTGATCATGATCGGCATGACCCTGATCGCTGAAGGCTTTGGCGCTCATGTGCCCAAGGGATATATCTATGCTGCCATGGCATTCTCGGCCGTTATCGAAGGCCTGAACATGCTGGCTCGCCGCGCAAAGCGCAAGCGTTAGATCCTGTAGAACCGCGCGAGAGTTTCCTCGTCTTCCCGTAGTGCGTCTGTGACCGCTACGGGTTTTTTGTGCCTGCCGGAAAGGGGAGGATTCCGCTGGCACGCATGCACCGTTGCACGCTGCCTGTCAGGCGCGTGTCGGGCATCGTATTAGGAAAAGTAAGGCGGGAATGAATCAGGCGCTGATGGCTTTGCGTGCACGTTCGATAACGGACTGCAGACGAGTCGGGCAACTGTATTCCTCACGGTAAAGTCGCTGAGTATGGCGCGCAACGCCGAATTCATTAACGATGATGAATGAAAAGCCTTTCTTGCTGGGCGCAGCGATTACACAATCGAACGGAGCGAAAGCAGAGGAAAGCATTTGGATTGCGGTTTGAGTTTGCTGATGTGTATTCATAATCTTCTTTTAGTTGAATCACGTGACGCGCTTATGACAGCAGCGGCGTCAATTTGCTGCATTGATAACCTGCTTTAGCAAGTTTTTTGCCAACTTTTCCCATTAAGCTAAGTCGCTGAATAGGAAATGTCTCTTTTTCATGTGCTTCAAATTGCTTCAGCACAGTGTTGTGTTTGCCGCTGCAGTGAACCATTTCAAGGCAAAGCTAAAGGACAATGAGCCGCTTTTGTGCGTTGGCCTCTTGTTTAGCACCTTCCTGCCGCAGTCATTGGGTTGCACCAGAGCGTTACAGCGTTTGGCATGCGCTTCGCACTTGCTCTCAGGTCCATGACCAAGCGGGAATAGCGAAATGAGCGAGACGAACGCAAGCGCGAACGACTATCCGTTAAGTGAAGTGCCTATGTCAGCCCGTCGGGGCATCTGGTCGACAACGTTGGTGCTGCTGGGCTTTACCTTCTTTACCGCGACGATGTTTGCAGGCGGTAAGATCGGCACGGCGTTCGATTTCAAGACCCTGCTGAGCGTGATTATGGTAGGTAATCTGCTGCTTGGTCTTTATGCCGCCTTGCTGGGATATATCGCGTATCGAAGCGGCCTTAATTCTGTTCTGATGGGCCGGTTCTGCTTTGGCGAAGTAGGAAGCAAGTTGTCTGATCTGGTGTTGGGATTCACGCAGATTGGCTGGTATGCCTGGGGCACGGCGACGGCGGCAGTCGTGCTGGGTAAGTTTCTGGGATTGCCCGAAGGCATTGTGCTGTTGCTGATGGTGATCTTCGGTTTTGGCTTTTGTGCCACAGCCTATATTGGCTACCGAGGCTTGGAGATCCTGTCTTATGTTGCTGTACCCGCCATGTGTGGCCTACTGGCATTATCCATGTGGGTTGCAACACGAAAGATTGGTGGGCTGGAAGGCCTGCTGGCCATACAACCAGTCAACACGATGGAGTATAGCACAGCGCTGACATTAGTGTTTGGCACATTTGTCAGCGGGGCGACACAGGCTACCAATTGGACACGTTTTGCTCGGACTGGGAGAGTTGCCATTCTGGCCAGCCTGGCTGGTTTTTTTATCGGCAATGGCCTGATGGTGCTGATCGGCGCCTATGGCGCCATTGTGTACCAGCAACCGGACGTGGTGGAGGTCTTGCTGCTTCAGGGTTTCTCGCTGGCAGCGATAGCCATGCTCATGCTTAATCTTTGGAGCACGCAGGACAATACTATCTATAACTTCGCTGTGGCGGGTTGTAATCTGGTTCGAACAGATCGCCGGCGAACCGTTACGCTGGTTGGCGCAGCAATAGGTACATTGCTGGCAGTGCTGGGCATGTACGATCTGCTGGTCCCCTACCTGATTATATTGGGAACCATTATCCCTCCTATCGGCGGCGTGATTGCAGCTGATTTCTTTTATCGTCATAGAGGGCGTTACCCCCTCTTAGCGACTGTTCATTTACCTAAATTCAATTAGGTTGGGCTTGCGGCCTATGGCCTGGGTGTTCTGGCAGCCTTTTTCTCCCCTTGGTTGGCGCCTCTTGTCGGCGTTGGTACTGCCGCGCTGGGGTACGTAATGCTGTGTGGCCTGGTGGGGGCCCGGCTATCGGTTGTCGCTCGCGCAGAGGCATAGGCTGGAATGTTCCAGATCACCTACTGTTATAAAGAATAAGTAGTCCTTTGCTTGAGGAGTCTGTCGATGAATGTCATCAATGCGCGGCTGCGTGGTCAGGAAGGGCTGTTTACTGTGCGTTTGCAAGGCGACCGGATCGCTGCAATCGAATCACAGGTCGCTTTTGTGAGCCCAACCAGCGCTGAAATACTGGATGCGCGAGGCAATCTGGTTATTCCGCCTTTCGTCGAGCCGCATATCCATCTGGATGCCACCCTGACAGCTGGGGAACCGCGGTGGAACATGAGCGGCACGTTATTCGAAGGCATTGAGTGCTGGGGAGAGCGAAAGGCGACTATTACCCACGAAGATACCAAGGCGCGGGCCAAGCAGACCATTAATGCCCTGGCGGTCCACGGTATCCAGCATGTTCGTACCCATGTGGATGTAACCGATGCCAGTCTGGCGGCTTTGAAGGCCATGTTGGAAATTCGGGAAGAAACAAGCCATTTAGTTGACATGCAAATTGTGGCGTTTCCCCAGGAAGGAATCGAATCCTATCCTCAGGGCCGAGAACTGATGGAGGAGGCCATTCGGCTGGGAGCCGACGTGGTTGGCGGAATCCCTCACTTCGAATATACCCGTGAGCAAGGGGTCAGTTCCGTCAAATTTCTGATGGATCTGGCCGAGCGCACAGGTTGTCTGGTGGATGTTCACTGCGATGAGACAGACGATCCCCATTCCCGCTTTCTGGAAGTGTTGGCAGAGGAGGCGCGTAGTCGTGGCATGGGCTCACGTGTCACTGCCAGCCATACTACTGCCATGGGTTCTTATGACAATGCTTACTGTTCAAAGCTGTTTCGTCTGCTGAGTCGTTCGGGTATCAGCTTTATATCGTGCCCCACCGAGAGTATTCACCTGCAAGGTCGCTTCGACACCTTTCCCAAACGGCGTGGCGTAACGCGTGTGAACGAACTGCTGGAGGCCGGTATGAATGTGTGCTTCGGGCAGGACTCCATTGTTGATCCATGGTATCCGCTGGGTAACGGCAACATTCTCAGGGTACTGGAGGCCGGCCTGCATATCTGTCACATGCTCGGTTATGAGCGCCTGCAGCATGCCTTGGATCTGGTGACGGTAAATAGCGCCAACGCCATGCAGCTGGGTGACCGATATGGGCTGGAAGTAGGGCGCCCGGCCAATCTGCTGATCCTGTCAGCCGATTCGGACTATGAAATGATAAGAAGCCAGGGGCTTCCACTGTTTTCTATCCGTGAGGGCAGGGTGTTAATGAGTCGTCGTCCTGCCGAGGTCAGTCTGGCAGAGTGATAAAACATGCGAATTCACTACATTTTCTAGCTCAGGCGAAGGGCTATGCTCAAAAATACACCCTGAGTCAAGGGGCAATGTTCAGGACTTGTGCACAAGCACTAATACGCTTGTCAAGCGCTTCGCTTAACCAGGCATAAAAATATTTAAAACGGTTATTTAGGTATAAATATATGATTTATAAGGATTTTTTTGATTGGTTAAAAAATGGACAGTTTAACGGAACCCCCCATTTCATCTAGCTTACAGGACATTTCCACCAACTTTTCTACAGAGTTATCCACAGGTTCTGTGGATTAACCCTGTAGACCGCATCACGCTTGGCTTCATCAAAATGCAAGAATTTTTTTGCATTATTTCGATTGGGTTTTTATGACCTATCGACACGGTCGCCGCCAAGTCATCTTAAATTCAGATAACGGCTAAGCAATGCGCGTAAGGCGGCTGGCTTTACGGGTTTAGGTAGAAAATCCAGCCCAGCCGAATGCACTTCACTGACACGATCCTGATGTGCATCTGCACTGATCACGATGCCAGGCAACGGCTTATCAAGCCGCGTGCGAAGCCATGCCATTAGTTGAGGTCCGGTATTGCCGTCATCCAGATGGAAATCCACCAGCGCTATCTGTGGCTGAATGCCTTGCGCCAGTAACGCCTCGCACTCCTGCTGATTGCGTGCCGTATGAACCTCGCAGCCCCAGCGGCTAAGAAGGCTCTGCATACCCGTCAGGATGCTTTCCTCGTTATCAACGCAAAATACCGGTGCGCCTCGAAGCGGTTCGCTGGTGTGTGCTCGTGTAGGCTGCAGGACAGGCTCAGATAGAGTTTGAGTCGCGACGGGCACCGAGACGCTGAATACACTGCCTTTACCTGGCCAGGAGCGTACCTCGATACGATGGCCCAGTACCTTGCAAAGACGATCAGCAATAGCCAGTCCCAGGCCCAATCCCTTCTCTGCGCGCGTCTGATGGCTGTCGAGTCGCTTGAACTCCTCAAAAATGACCTGACGCTTATCTTCCGGGATACCTGGGCCACGGTCCCATACCTCCAGTGTCACATGATCACCATGGCGGCGGACACCTAGCAATACATGCCCTCTGGCATAGCGGAAAGCATTGGTCAGGAAGTTTTGCAGGACTCGACGCAGAAGCTTGACGTCGCTTTCTACTCTCAGGCAACTTCCGCTCAGGTGGAAATCTATGCCTTGTTCTCGCGCCAGGGCACGAAACTCTACGCCCAGCGTATCGAATAGCGTGTTAATTGCGAACGTGCCAACTTCCGTATGAACCCGTCCGCTCTCCAGGCGCGAGATATCCAGCAGGTCGGCAATCAGGTCTTCCACGGAGCGCAGGGACGAATCCATGTTGTTAACCAGCTCGCGAGCATCCTTGGGTAACGCATCGTGGTGGGCGAGGGCGGCCGTAAACAGGCGGGCTGCGTTTAGCGGTTGCATCAGATCATGGCTGACGGCAGCGAGAAAGCGTGTTTTGGACTGGTTTGCTGCTTCTGCATGGGCTTTGGCCTCTGTCAGCGCCTGGTTAAGCTGGGAGAGCTCCCGGGTTCGCTCTTCCACGCGCTGCTCCAGCCCTTCGTTGGCTTCACGAAGGGCGCGCTCTGCTTCGCGAAACGCGGTGATGTCGGTAAAGCTCATGACAAAGCCGCGTCCCGGCATGGGTTTGCCACTGAGCTCGATTACCCGGCCATTGGGGAATTGTCGCTCAGATGTGTGGGCAATCCCTTGCCGCATTCGATCGACACGTCGTGCTACGTGCTCGTCAGGATCGCCTGGGCCACAGAGGCCCCGTTCTGCGTTATAGCGAATGATTTCGGCGATTGGACGCCCGACCTGGATCATGCCGTCCGGGTAGTCAAACAACTCCAGGTAACGTTGGTTCCAGGCCACCAGCCGAAGGGATTGGTCGACAACGCTGATACCTTGAGAAATATTTTCGATAGCGCCCTGCAAAAGCGCGCGGTTGAATTCAAGTACTTCGGACGCTTCGTCGGCAATGCGTACGACATCCTCCACATGCATGTCACGGCCTTCGATGGCAGCCTTTACCACCGCCCGCGCAGAGGAGGCACCAATCACACCGGCTAACAGACGCTCGGTATGGGCAATCCATTCTCCGTTGGCATTCTGGGCCGGATGAAAGGTCAGGCCCGTCTGGTCAGCGAAGCGAATAAAGCTCTGCCGAGCACGTTCATCGCCTACGAAGCGGGCAGCGAGTGCGCGAAGATCCTCTAGCTGCACTGCCAATAGCGACCGGGTATTCAGGCGCGCCGAGGTCATTTGTCCAATGAAACGGCCGGCCTGCCAGTGCTCGGATACTCGTGTCCTGGCCTGATTGGAAACCAGAAAGAAGAGGAGAAAATTTCCTGCTAAGGACAGCAGTACGCCTTGAGTCAGGGGTTTGAAGGGCAGGCCAAACGGATTGGCCGCCAGCCAGGCTAGCCCAGGAAAACGGTCGAGTGGCCAGCTCAGACTTTCTGCCATGACTGGCAGAACCAGGGTATAAGCCCAAAGAAAGGCGCCCGCTGCAAGTCCTGCAAATACACCTCTCCGGTTCGCCTGCTTCCAGTAGAGTGCTCCTACCATGGCCGGGCCCAGTTGAGCGATAGCTGCAAAGGCGATCTGCCCGATGGTAGCCAGGCTTGCCGTAGAGCCCAGCAGGCGATAGCAGAGATACGCCAACAGCAGGATCGCCACGATCGCAACACGCCGAATGGTTACCAGCCAGTGGCTGAACACCTCATAGGGGCGCTCTACCTTCTGCTTACGGAATAAGAGGGGCAGCAAAATATCATTGGATAGCATGGTGGATAAGGCCACGCTGGCGACGATCACCATACTGGTAGCGGCCGAAGCGCCACCAATGAAAGCCAGGAGCGCCAGGCCGGGATGCGCCTGTGCCATGGGCAGGCTTATAACAAAGGAGTCAGGTACGACCCCTTTGGGCAGATGCATCTGTCCTGCCAGGGCGATGGGAACAACAAACAGCGCCGCCAAGGCCAAGTAGCAAGGAAATACCCAGCGGGCCAGGTTCAGGTCACGCGCATCCGTATTTTCAACCACCGTGACATGAAACTGTCGTGGCAGACACATGACGGCCGTGAACGCTACTCCGGTTTGCACCAGCAGTGCGGGCCAGTCGAAGGTTTCCTGCCAGTATTTGGACAGCTCGGGCGCAATGCGTGCCTGATCGAAGAGGTCATCGAATCCATCATAAAGTCCATAGGTCACAAAAATCCCTACGGACAGAAATGCCAGGAGTTTGATCAGCGACTCAAAGGCAATTGCGAGCATCATGCCCCGGTGATGCTCGGTAACATCAAGGTTGCGAGTGCCGAACAGGATGGTAAATACCGCTAATGCCAGCGAGACGATCAAGGCGGTGTCCTGTGCACGCATGCCTATTGACTCGGCCCCTACACCGGTCAGCAGATTGACGCCCATGACAATGCCTTTGAGCTGCAGGGAGATATAAGGCAGCACGCCTACCAGGCAGATCAGCGTAACCACAACCGCCAGCGCCCGCGATTTTCCATAGCGGGAGGCAATGAAGTCGGCAATGGAAGTGATGTTTTCCTGCTTGCTGATCATGATCATTTTCTTGATCAGACGTGGCATGAATAGCAGGAGCAGGATAGGCCCTAGGTAAATCGGCAGAAAGGACCAGAGTTGGTCGGCCGCCTGTCCAACGGCGCCAAAGAATGTCCAGCTGGTGCAATATACCGCAAGCGACAGGCTGTAAACCCAGGCGCGTAACTTGGGGGGCAACGGCGTTTTACGTCTGTCGCCATAAAAGGCAATCGCAAAGAGCACCGCCATGTACAGCAGAGCAACGGCGGCGATCAGTCCGCTGGATAGGGTCATGCGAACTCCTGTGGAATTTTGTTGTGCAGGGCCTTTATAGGTGATTGGCCCTAGGCCTTCCGCTGCCAGATAGATTAGAAAGAGCTCGTCTCGAGTAGTGGGAATAACCTAGGGACTATTCTAATGCGCTCGTTGGGGAGCATGGCAGGCTTTATAAGTGTCTCATCAAAGCGACTGCTCCAAGGTCACTGAGACCAATGTCGCAGGTTTGGTTGAGCCAAGGGCTTCAGCCTGTTAGCGTGTCGCAGTGTTATCAAGGAGAGTGGCGCCATGTTCGAAGCGCATCCCATTACCTTGCAGCGAGGTGCTCTTCGTTTAGAGCCTATGGTGGAAAGCGACGTACTGGAACTGGTCAGCTTGGCTGATCTCAACCGGGACGAGTTGCATTACCTGAGCGGTCCACTACGACCGGACTGGTATAGGCACGCCATTGCCGAGCAGCGTGAAGGCAAAACTATCCCTTTTACCATCAGGCTGGCTGACAAGCTGGTGGGTACCACTCGCTTTTCAGAGTTTTTGCCTGCGCTACCTGCCGCTGAAATTGGCTGGACCTGGCTGGATCGGGAGCAGCATGGCAGTGGATTGAATGCCAACATCAAATACCTCCTGCTGCGTCATGCGTTCGAGAACTGGCATCTGGTACGTGTACAACTCAAGACGGCAGCCAGTAATCTGCGTGCGCAACGCGCTATTGAAAAGCTAGGGGCTGTACGTGAAGGACTGTTACGTAACCACCGACGGTTGGCCGACGGTCGGCTTGATGATACCGTCATGTACAGTATTACCGACCGTGAGTGGCCGACGGTAAAAGCCAGTCTGGAAGCTTCTTTTTCCTAAGGCTATCCGGATATAACGATGTTTGACTGACGTACGATGTAACGCGGTTGTTATCTTGGGCTGCAAGGATGGCTGTGGCCCGTTCCGGTTTCCCTTCTTCGAATAGGACCTCGTTCGATGTCCTCACAGTTCGCTCTATTGAAAAAACAGCGCTTCCTACCGTTTTTCGTAACACAGTCCCTTAGCGCCTTTAATGACAACGTCTATAAGCAGTCATTGATTCTGGCGGTGCTGTTTCACTTGAGCGTTACCGGTGACAGGCTGTTGCTGGTCAACCTGTGCGCCTTGCTGTTTATTCTTCCGTTCCTGCTGTTTTCAGCGTTAGGCGGACAATTAGGCGAAAAATATGACAAGGCGCGGCTCATGCGATGGCTGAAAGGCTCGGAAATCGTCATGTTGCTGTTAGGCAGTCTAGGCTTTTGGCTTAACAGCCTGCCACTGTTGTTATTTGTCCTGTTTGCCATGGGTACACGCTCGGCGCTCTTCGGACCTTCCAAGTACTCAATTTTGCCCCAGCATCTCGAGTCTCGAGAGTTAATGGGCGGTAACGCGTTGGTGGAGATGGGCACATTCCTGGCCATTTTGGGCGGGACGATAGGGGCAGGGGCCTTGCTCTCTCTCCCGGATTATTCCCAGGCCGTAGCCATAAGCGTCGTATTGATCGCTCTGGCTGGTTTTCTGGCCAGCCTGGGTATTCCATCCGCGCCGGCCGTCATCTCGCACCTGAGGTTGGACTGGAACATTTTCCGGCAAACATGGGTGATCTTACGTATGGGGCTGGGGCAGGCACCCTCGGTCTCTCGTTCTCTGCTGGGCAATTCCTGGTTCTGGTTTGTGGGTGCGGTATACCTTACCCAGATACCAGCCTATGCCAAGGACTACCTGCACGGTCAGGAAAGCATGGTTTCGCTGATCCTTACCTTGTTCTCGGTAGGCATTGCGCTGGGCTCTCTTCTATGTGGCCGGTTGTCCAAGGGGCATGTTGAGGCAGGTATTGTTCCGCTGGGTGCGCTGGGGTTATCTGTCTTCAGCGTCTTGCTCTATGCCGTCACGCCTGACATGGCCACTATCACAGGGTCTTATGGCGGATGGGCAGCGCTGAAAGAATTTTCCATGTGGCCAGCGCTTGGGTGCATTCTGGGACTGGGGATCTCTGGCGGATTTTATATCGTTCCGCTCTATGCGCTGATTCAGGCACGCACGCCGCAGGAGGAGCGCTCTCGGGTTATCGCTGCCACCAATATTCTCAATGCGCTCCTAATGGTCTGCTCGGCCCTTATCACTATGCTGCTTTTGTCTGTACTCGAGATGACAGTTCCGGAGCTGTTTCTGGCGGTTGCGTTGATGAATATAGGCGTCAATGCCTTCCTGTTTGCAAGCGTGCCAGAATTCCTGATGCGCTTTCGCGCCGTGATAGGCGGTGGAGACCCTACGCGCAGCATCCGCGACTAGGCGCTAATGGCTCAGTTTGAGCCCGATCAAGCCACATAAAATAAGCAGCACACTGAGCAGACGGATCGGACTGACGCTTTCGCCAAATAGAATGATGCCAGCAATCACCGTTCCTACTGCGCCAATACCCGTCCATATGGCATAGGCTGTACCAAGAGGAAGCTGCTTAACGGCCATGCCCAAGAGGCTTATGCTGGTCAGCATGGCGGCTGCCGTCAGGACAGTAGGAAGAGGGCGGGTAAAGCCTTCGGTGTATTTGAGGCCTATAGCCCAGCCTATTTCAAACAAGCCAGCCAGAAAAAGAATAATCCAGGACATAAAGATTCCAGGGTTGGTAAAGCGGGGCCGTCCCCGGATAGTTTCAGGCGATGGGGCCGTCCCCCTTCGTGAACCGATGCGCTCTTGCCAAGCCCGAGCGCGCCGGTTTCGTTACATGCTCACTCTTTTGCAGAGGACTCGTCATTCAAGCGACGGAACCATGTGGCCAGCAGCGCTCCAGAAATATTATGCCAGACGCTGAACAAGGCACTGGGCACAGCCGCAAGAGGGGAGAAATGTGCTGTTGCCAGTGCTGCGCCCAGTCCCGAATTCTGCATACCGACCTCGATAGCCAACGTCTTGCGCTGCGCCAGAGGTAGCCCAAACACTTTTCCGGCCAGATAGCCAAGCATCAGTCCCAATGTGTTATGCAGTACGACCACAGCCATAATCAAAAATCCTGACTCTGCAATTTTCGCCTGGCTGACAGCCACAACGGCCGCCACAATCAGCACGATGCTGATAACCGAGACCAGAGGCAACACCTCAACCGCTGCCCGTACCTTTGACCCCAGGAAGCGTTGGGCAACTAGCCCCAGCACAATCGGGAGGATAACGACCTGGACGATGGATAGAAAAAGGGCTGAGAACTTGACTGGTAGCCAGGCCGAAGCCAATAGCCAGATCAGTGTAGGGGTCACCAACGGGGCCAGAAGGGTAGTAACGGCAGTGATGCCAACAGACAGTGCGACGTCCCCGCGTGAAAACCAGGTGATGACATTGGACGCCGTACCGCCAGGGCAACAACCCACAAGAATAACGCCTACTGCAATTTCCGGCGGCAATTGCATGACAAGACAAAGCAGCCACGCCATGCCGGGCATAATGATAAATTGAGCGATTACACCTAGAAGAACCCTAAGAGGTTTGCGAAAGACCTCCTTGAAATCCTCAGCTTTGAGCGTGAGCCCCATGCCGAACATGATCAGGCCCAATAAGGGGACGATAGCTGGCGTTAAGGAGCGAAACCCTTCAGGCCATATAAAGGCTAGAACAGCCGCCAGCAGGACCCACAAGGCAAAGGTATTGCCTGCAAAGCGGCTTAAAGCTGCGAGAGCGCCCATGATTATCCTTATAAAAATATGAGCCTTGGAAGTTGGGTGGCGCCCCGGGGCGCCGCACCTGATTAGAGCCCCTGCGGAATTTCTTCTCCACCCAGCGCTTCGACCAGCGACGGAATAAATTCGGCAAAGGTCATCATCATTAGAGTAAAGGTAGCATCCAGCTGCGCCATGGCATCATCGCCGCCATCCTGCTCGGCCTGCTCTTGAAGCAAGTCCTCAAAGCGCAGCCGCTTGAGCGCGACCTTGTCATCGATTAACAGCGACAGCTTGTCCTGCCAAGCCAGGGCCAGCTTGGTTACCAGCTTGCCTGCGCCCAGATGATTCTGGATTTCTTCACTGGTCAAGTCTTGCCCTTTACAGCGGACAACACCGCCATCCTCGTGACTATCGCGTAGCTCGCACTCATCCAGCAGATGGAAATCATTTGTGGCTGCCTGAGACTTGACCCAATCTGTAAAGGTTGCAGTCGGTGCCTGCTTGACCGACATCGGACGAACTGGAAGGGAGCCCAGCGCTTCACGAAGGGTGGAAAGCAAATCTTCTGCGCGCTTTGCACTGGAGGCATCTACCAGAATCCAACCCTGCTTGGGCGCGATTGCTGCAAAGGTAGTCTGGCGGCGAATGAAGGCCCGTGGCAGCAGACTCATGACAATTTCGTCCTTTATCTGGTCACGCTCCTTTTTGTAAACCTTGCGCATCTGCTGTGCTTCGATTTCATCAACTTTTTCCTGCACGGCGTCTTTTACTACGCTGCCGGGCAGAATGCGCTCTTCCTTGCGAGCTGCGATCAGAAAGAAATCCTGGCTGACATGTACCAGAGGAGCGTCTTCTCCCTTGCCAAAAGGAGCTACGAAACCGTAAGTGGTCAGTTCCTGGCTGGCGCAGGGACGTGCAGGTTTGCTGGCCAACGCGGTTTCCAGGGCCTCGGCTTCGAGTGATAAATCCTGGGTAAGACGATAAATAAGAAGATTACGAAACCACATGGCGTGACGATTCCCCAAAAAACGAAGCGCGCATTATTCCGCTGCCATGCTTCCAAGGCCAACCCCCAATTGATCATTGGCAACGATTAAAGGGCTTTAATGACAAACAGGCCGCTTTTTGGAGTGTAACGATACGGTCCTGCCTGCAAGGGCAGACCCGGGAAATGATCCAAAGGCTTGGAAATAAAGGAAAAGAACCTAAGCCTTTGGATCATTTGAAATTTTTTTCACTTGGGGGCTTGCCAGCCTCTAAAACCGTCCGTAGAATGCGCCCCACTTCGAGAGCAAACGCTTACGAAAGTTAAGTGGGTGATTAGCTCAGCTGGGAGAGCATCTGCCTTACAAGCAGAGGGTCGGCGGTTCGATCCCGTCATCACCCACC